>JAFOHD010000037.1 GCA_017421945.1 Alistipes sp.
TACGACTGTGGACTTCCTGCCTGCGTTGAATCGTGATTTCAGCAGAGTGGAGAAGGCTGTTGCCCAGTTGCAGGAAGCCAACAATGCAAGGTTTGTGTTCTCCATGATGCTCGGAACCAACGACTCGGCATCTACGGGGCCTACGGGCGCGCCCGTAAGTAATGAGGATTACAAAAAGAATATCCTCACCATCGTGGCTCGCCTGCGCGAGATGTGTCCCGGAGCGATATTTATTCTTCAGCGTCCTGTGTGGTACAGTCCCAACACATACAACGGAGCCCGCTACCTGGTGGCGGGACTCAACCGTGTGACGGACTATCTCAATGTTCTTGTAGAGCTTGCCAACGAGAATCCCGACATTTACCTGGGTGATTGCGATAGTTACGATTTGTTTAGGTTGCAGTACCGCAAGTATATGTTTGCCGAGGAGGGTAATGCCGGCACATTCTATCTCCATCCAAACGAGGCGGGAGCCAAGAAGATGGCCAAGAACTGGGCTAAGGCAATCGTGGCTGCTGTTGAAGCGGCATCACGTTAATAACTCATTTTATGAATTGAAGGAACCTGTCGAGGTGGAACTATATAAACTGAAATGTAATAATGGCTATTTCACAACGTCAGATTCAGAAACAATTACAGACACTCTCACCCCAACAGATACAGATGATAAAGCTGTTGGAGTTGCCTGCACTTCAGCTTGAGCAACGTATTAAGCAGGAGATTGAGGAGAATGTCGTGCTTGAAGAGGAGGAGAAGAAAGAAGAGGATGCGGAGCAAATATCGGTAGATGATTATCTGCGCGAGGATGATACTCCGGGTTATAAGATGCGTACCAACAACTTCTCAAAGGATGAGAAGCAGCGACATGTAACACTTAGCGAGGGACTCTCCATGCAGGAGTACCTCACAGGGCAGCTCGGTTATCGAAATCTTCAGGACGAGGAGCGTCAGGTGGCAGAGTTTCTAATAGGTAGCATTGATGAAGATGGTTATTTGCGTCGTGATATGGAGTCTATATCCGATGATATAGCCTTCTCGCTGGGTATTGAGACTACACCCGAGCAACTGGAGCGTTTGCTGTCGATTATTCATCAGTTGGAGCCCGCGGGCATTGGAGCGCGTAGCTTGCAGGAGTGTCTGCTTTTGCAGATGAAGCAACGCCGCGTTGATACCCCGGCCAAGCGTTTGGCACTGAAGATTCTAACGTCACATTTTGAGGAGTTTGTAAAAAAACATTACGAGAAACTAATCTTGAGGCTTGGTGCCAGTGAGGATGATTTTCGTGATGCCATAGAAGAGATAAAGCACCTCTCGCCCAAACCTGGCAATCTCTATTCCGATGGGCGTTTTGATACTTCGCCATACATCATCCCCGACTTTACGATTGATTATCATGATGGACAGTTTGACCTATCGCTCAATTCGTATAATATTCCCGAGGTGAAGATTAATCGCAACTACATGGAGATGATTCGCAACATGGTTGCTTCCGATGGTCACATCTCGGAAAAGGATAAGGAGGCTGTGCAGTTTGTCAAGAGCAAGATAGATTCTGCCAAGTGGTTTATATCGGCCATCAAGCAACGTCACGACACCCTGATGCGTACCATGCAGGAGATTCTCAATTTCCAGCGGGAGTATTTCAAGGATGGTGATAAGAGTAAGCTCCGCCCTATGATATTGAAGGATATTGCTGACCGAGCGGGACTTGATGTATCGACCATCTCGCGAGTGGTGAACAGCAAATATGCCCAGACGCATTTTGGTATTATACTGCTCAAATCATTATTCTCGGAGGCTATGCAGACCGAAAGTGGTGAGATAGTGTCGAGTTATGAAATTAAGAACATACTTCAGACGTGTATTGATGAGGAGGATAAGCGTCATCCGCTGACTGATGAGACGCTTATGAACATTCTCAACAGCAAGGGTTATTGCATTGCACGCCGCACGGTGGCGAAGTATCGTGAGATGCTCGACATTCCCGTGGCACGTCTTAGAAAACAGATTTAAGAATGTTGAATAAATCAGCAAAGATATTGTCGTGGGTGTTGCATCCCTTTGTAGTACCCATATATGTAATGCTTATACTGCTCTTCACAAATACTGTTCACTCTTATTATGCCTTGAGGGTGAAGGTTTATCTGTTGTGGAGTGTAGCACTCTATACGCTTGTTTTGCCGGGACTTACGCTGGCTTTGCTCAAACGTTTGCAGGAGTTGCGTCGTGTGCGTATAAATAAACGTCAGTTTATTGTCATAGCTTTGTTGGTTGGTGCTGTGTGTTATGTGTTGTGTGCCATGACCATGATGCGTGCGCCGTCACTTGCGCTGTTTCGAAAGATGGCTGTGGCGGGCATGACGTGTTACCTATTCTGCCTTATCTCAATGCTATTTTCACGTGTGAGCCTACATCTTACGGCTATGGGTGCTGTGGTTGCACTCTTTGTTCTGCTCAATATCTTGGGCGAACTCTCGCTATTTGGCGAACTGCTTGTCGCCATTCTGCTCTCGGGCATGCTCGCTTCGGCGAGATTGTATATGGGACGTAATCGCAGTCGTCAGGTTTTGGCTGGTTTTGTGGGTGGATTCTGCTGCTGCGCCATAGCCATGATGTGGTTGTAGGAGAGAGATGGAAATCAAGGAATGATGGTAATCTGATTATAAAGTGTAAAAAATGGAATAACATTCCATTTTTTTGTATAAAATTGCTATCTTTGAAAGAGTTATGAACCTTAAAAACATATACCCTAATGTATAGAGATGACAATCGTACCGTCATTACACTTGATGCCGGTGGTACAAACTTCGTTTTTGGCGCAATGCGCGCAAATAAATTCATTATCGAACCTATCACAAAACCATCAAATGCTCAGGATTTGGATTTGTGCATGCAGACCTTGGTGGCGGGTTTTGAGGAGGTTATTGCCAAGCTCGATTGTAAGCCAGTGGCTATCAGTTTTGCTTTCCCCGGCCCTGCCGATTATGCTAATGGTATAGTGGGCGGATTCTATATGCCTAACTTCCCATCGTTCCGTGATGGTGTTGCGCTGGGCCCATTCCTTGAGGAGAAGTTTGGAATACCTGTATATATTAATAACGATGCCGACCTCTATGCCTATGGTGAGGCTTTGGCAGGAGCATTGCCATCGGTGAATGAGAAACTGGAGGCTATGGGTAGTGCCAAGCGTTACAAGACTCTGTTGGGTTACACGTTTGGTACAGGTTTCGGTATGGGATTTGTGACCGATGGAGAGTTACATACGGGTGATAACTCATGTATTGAAACCTTCTGCCTGCGCCATAAGCATATGCCTGATGTCATGGTTGAGGATGGTGTGGCTGTGAGAGCCGTGAAGAGAGTTTATAAGGAGGCTTCGGGTATTGATGACCCAACGCTTGAGCCAAAAGATATCTACGATATTGCCGAGGGTAAGCGTGAGGGTGACCAGGAAGCCGCACGCAAGGCATTCGCCACAATGGGCGAGGTTGCGGGTGATGCCATGGCTACGGCTGTTACACTTATTGATGGTTTGATTGTCATAGGTGGAGGTATCACTGCCGCAGCGAAGTATATCATGCCATCGTTGTTTAAGGAGATGCGCGCACAGATGCGCTCAATTTCGGGCGATGAGTTTGACCGTGTGCAGATGAGGGTATATAATCTGGACGATGAGAAGGAGTTTGCCGACTTCGCACGTGGCGCATCGCGCGATTTGAAGGTTTATGGAACCGACAAGGTTGTGACCTATGACCCACAGAAGCGTATTGGAGTGATGATTTCAAAGATTGGTGCCAGCACAGCCATCTCTCTTGGAGCATATGCGTATGCCCTGAATGAGATTGATAAGCTCAAGGCGTAAGCCGTTTATGTAATATAAAAATTAAGGGGTTGCATTTGAAGCAACCCCTTATTACTTGATGTAAAAAACAGACCTATTAGAATCCTCCGTGACCGCCACCAAAGCCGCCACCAAAGCCGCCGCCTGGGCCACCCATGCCACCACGAATCTCGCCCATGCCACCGCCGTGCATCATGGATGGGTCAAATCCGCCACGCTGCTGCGATGATGACTGGTTGCCTGTGTTGCGGCGCAGGTTGTAGGTGAACTTGATGCCGAAGTAACGACCTATGACGCTACTCATAGACGTCTGCATGTATTGAGAGTTCCATGAACGGTTGAAGCCGTCGTTGCGATTGAATACGTCGTTGGCTACAAGTTGTACCTCGCCCATCTTCTTCAGAATCTTCATACCTATGCCGAAGTTGCAAATCAGATTCTCATGCTCGAGCTGGCTTGCAAGCTGGTTCAGACCCTGCACCTTCGAGTAGTTGGCATTGGCACTCAACGTCAGACCAAAACCGAATACCACGCGAATGTTACCGAACAGGTTGTGATTAAGCTCCTCGCGATTGCTCTCGGGCGATGTGGAGTTGGTTACATTGCTGTATGATGGATGGTAGGCGAAGCGGAAGTCAACGTAGTCGCTGAAGTTGCTGCCCAGCGACATACCTCCACCTACGGTACGACGCTTCGAGTAGTTCTTCTGCCAATCTACCTCACCGCCATTCCATCTACCTATGAGCGAAGGTGACTGGTTCATACCACCATTGGCATCGATGTTGAAGTTGCAACCAATCCATGTGATGGGGAATCCAAAGCTCACATGTCCTCCGTAGTTCCATGCTCCATCGGTATTCACAGGTTGGCTGTACTGTCCCGTAGGAGAGAGGGTTGTGAGCAGCTTGCCGTCGGGGCTTATAACCTGATATCCGGGGCTGTTTCGGATTACGGCATTTACAATTGAACGCTGAGCTATCGAACCATACACGCCGACCGAGAATGTCATGCCGTTTTCAATACCCGAATAGTTGTAATTAAGGTTTGCACGATGTGAGTACGATGGCTTCAGGTTGGGGTTACCAGCCGAGATGTGGTTTACGTTTGAGATGTCCACCACATCCTGCAACTGACCAACCGAAGGATTCGATGTTGAAGAGTTCACACGCACCATCAGTCTGTTCTCCATGTTGAGCTTTATGCGTGACATCAGCGAGTAGGTGAAGTTCTCAAACTTTTTCTCTGGCAGGGTGTAGAGCGCAGGGTATAGTCGCTCGCTGTTCATCGTCACGTGCTGATAGTTCAAGCGTCCCGAGATAGACGTACCCTCATTACCATAGCGGAAGCCTGGTCCTACACGCTGCGTGAGGTACGAGGTGTTGTGGCTGTTGGAGTACTCGGGGGCAATATCGGGAAGATAAATTTTATTCTCAAAGTCGTAGAGGTGTGTCAGACGGTCGGCATCCGATTCGTTGTAGTTGGCGTTGTAGCCGATGGTTACCTGTGCGTGAGAACCGATAGGCTCGGCATAGGTGATACCTCCGTTGAGGCTGTAGCCATAGTTGTCGGAGCCTGCTCGCTGCTGGATAGGGGCATCGTTTACACGCTTCTCGGAGTAGTTCTCGCTGTCGGAGTTGCTTGTGTTGTAGTTTGCTCCGAAGTTCACCTGGAACGTGCGGCCAGCCTTCTCGCCGATACGCACCATATAGTGACCGTTGATGCCGGTGTTGATGTTGTCGCTCTCGCTCTGGCTCCAGTTGTTAAGCGTAATATCATCTCCGCTTACAGGGAAGTAGTTGCTTGCACTTGTGCCGTTGCTTTGGTTATCGCTTGTGGAAATCTGCGCACGCAACATCAGACGCTGACGCTCGTTGATTTTCCACTCTAAGCGGGTGTTGAATGAGTGGCTGTGGCCTTTGCCTCGGCTGTTGCTGTTGGAAATCTGCTGCTGGTAGATGTCGCTCGCGTTTGACGCAATCTCCTCGTCGGTGAGGAAGTAGTCGCGGTCGCTCCAGCTCCAATGCTTGTTGTTGTTGGCGTTGAATGTGTAGCTGCCCTCCAACTTGATTTTGTCGTTCTCGCCCCACTGTGCGATATAGTTGATACCACCCATGCCCATCTTTGAGTCGGAGTTGCCGTTCATGTTGTTGGCACGGAAGCGCAGGGTGGTCTTTGACACCTTGCGGAAGAAACTCACGTTGCCATCAATCGAGCCATAGTGCTGGGTGTCGTCATGTTTCTTGGGCTCAAAGGCATACATGGCGTTGAACTTACCGAAGATGGCTGTCTTGATTTTTGTTACAAGGTTGATAGCCTTGTAGCTGTTGCCGTCGTCGATACCCGAGAACTCGGCCTCGTCGCTGAGCTTGTCAAACACCTCCACCGACTTAATCTGGTCGGCAGGGATGGTCTTGATGGCTGTGGATACGTCACTGCCGAAGAACTCACGTCCATCGACGAGTATCTTCTGCACGGTCTCTCCCTGTGTAGTGATTGTTCCGCCATCAACTTTAAGACCCGGCATCTTTGCCAGCAATTCATCAGCATCGGCGTCGGGCAACACCTTGAATGCAGCGGCATTATATGATATGGTATCTCCATTTATAGATGTTCTGATGGCCTGCGTAACCACGCTCACCTCGTCAATCTTGTGCTGCTCCATCTCGACCTCCCACTCGGGAACTTCCAGATTCTTGCCTCGCTCGACAACAATCTCCATAGTGTCGGCAACATATCCCAGTGAAGAGGCTATCATGCGGTACTTGCCCGCCGCAACCTGCTTGAACTGATATGCACCACGAATAGCTGTGAGGGTGTATTTCTTGTCGAGAGTGTCGCGCAGCGACATCAACTCGACTTGTGCGCCCACAACACCATCCTTGACATCATTCTCGACACAGGTGATGATACCGCTAACAGTTACTCTTGCCTGTGCCATGATAGAAATTGACATCAGTGCAAATACGAAACTCAATAAAATCTTTCTCATTATTTTGTGTTTTTTATTTTCTCGCCACAAAAATACACATAAAATGTTATGAAAAGGATTTATTGTTGGTGAAACGACCAAAAGCGGAGGTTAACCGACCGAGAGCAAATGTGAGTGTGCGGTGAAGCGGCAACTTTAGAGATTCATTTTATAGACATTGGTGAATTTCTGCTCAAAGCCACTGCTGCGATAAAGTTCGTTGGCCGCTATGCGTGAAGGATTGGAGGTGAGCATAAGGGTGCAGGGTGCAAGTGTGCGTACATAGTCAATGGCATGGTCAAGGAGCTTTTTGCCATAACCCTTGCCGCGCTGTGAACTATCTACAACCACATCCTCAATCCATGCCTTGCGTCCCGTAGGCGAGAAGTAGTTCCCCACGGTTATCATGCCTGCGATGCCTTCGTCTGTGTGCAGTAGAAATATGGCCGTTGAGGGGTTTTCTATCATACGGGAGAGTTGCTGCGAGGAGGGAATCTGGCACGATGGCGATAACTGCACCAGCAGCGATGCAATGACCTCTGTGGTGTGACAGTCGATTGCGGTGAGCCTCTTAATTGATGGTTGTGACATTATTACAGCTTAATAGGTTGGAATCCCTTGCCATAGACGCCCATCACCGAGCCTACGGTCATAAATGCGTTGGGGTCTATCTCCTTCACATATTTAAGTATGGTAGGTGTTTCGCGATTGCTGCACACCACCATTACCATCTTCGAATGGGTGCGGGTGTAGCCGCCCTCGGCATCAAGCAGGGTGACGCCACGCTTCAGTTGCATGTTGAGCACCTGGGTAATCTCGTCGTACTTGGGCGAAATGATAAATACCTGACTCGACTGCTTGTTGCCTGCCAGCACCATATCGACAGTATAACCGAAAACAAGTGTCATGATGTAACCATATATGGCTGCATCAATGGTAAATCCAACGGTGAGCGAAGATGCTATAATCAGCAAGTCGAGTATGAAGATTATTCTGCCGTAACTTATTGAGCGAAACCTGTTTATAATCATGGCGAGGATGTCGGTTCCACCTGCTGAACCGCCCTGTATGATTGCCATGGCCACGCCAAAACCCGTAATCACGCCACCCACGACCATCGACAGAAAGCGGTCGATGTGCAAGAAATCGTCGGTGGGGAGTATATCCTGCCAGCAGTTCATCGACATTGACAAAACAAAAATGCAATATATGGTTTTGATGCCAAACCTCCAACCCAAGACAAAGCCTGCTATCAACAACAATACAACATTTATAAATAGCACAATAGTACCAATCTTAACCTCCCAGCCTACGGTGTTTTGCAGAGCTGTGCTGATTACTATGGCAAGACCCGATGCAGCACCGCTGGTACTTTTGGCGGGAAGCACACATCCAATCCATCCGAAAGAGTAGAGGCACATGCCAATAGTCATGATGATGTACTCCTTGATTGTGGTGAGTACTTTGTGCTGCTGTTTCTTTGGAACCGATGTCATAATTGTTGTAACAGGTTTGTTTCAAGATGTGAAGATAATATAAATTCTGGAATGTTAGCCATTTTGGAAGGAAAAATTGGAAAGAAAAATTAGGGTAATATAATGCTTGACAGAAAATTATCTATGAGATATACAATGTTCAAAAAGTACACATGATAGCACAATGGATAAAAATGGAATATTTTGTGACTCAAAATTGAGAACAATCTTTTCCTATGTATAACTATATTTGCCGCTGTTTGCCGACAGAGAGTATATTGCCGAATATGGCATTTTCGTTTTGGTCAAAAGGTGCAAAAAATGGGTAAAAAAACACAAAAACGTGAAAACTTTTTTTGTTTTTAAGTTTTCTGAGAGTATATTTGCATCCGTAAAATTGGCAAAAAATGACTCAACGCGAAAATGTTATCAAGCACGTGTCGCAGATGATTGTCACGTTAGGTGTAAAATCGGTGCGAATGGATGACGTGGCCAGCTCGATGGCTATGTCAAAGCGTACGCTTTATGAGATGTTCGGTGATAAGGAGGAGTTGCTGTATGAGAGTATGGCTTTCCTGATTAATGAGCGTGGAGCACGCTTGACAAGCCTTACGCGCAGTTGTGACAATATGCTGGAGGTGTTGCTGTTGAGTGTTAGAGAGTTGTGTGGTAACGGTATCGGCTCGGAGTTGGAGCAGAGGCTCGCGTATAACCTCAAGAAGTTCTATCCTTCGGTGTATGACAGAGTGAGAAAATATCACTCGGAGCATGGACTGAAGGGGTTGCGTTTTGCTCTGGACAAGTGTAGCAGTGAAGGCTTGCTCGACCCTCATGCTGACATTGAACTTATGGCGCAACTTTTTTTAATGACCATAGGCATGTATATGAGCGACGGCAATGTAACATTGCCCAAGCATGTGAGTCGTGAGGAGGCCTTTGCCGTGATGACCATCAACTTCCTGCGAGGCATTGCTTCGGTCAAGGGTTTGCAGGTCATTGACCAGACGCTGGCGCGTGATGCCAAGTCGAGCCGCAAGTGTTTAACTGATGAAAATAATAAATAGAAATAGGTAAATAATTAATTGAGTAATTTATGAAACTGAAGAATCTCTTTTATGCGTTAGTGACGCTTGTATGCGTTGCAGCAGTGCCAGCTGTGGCACAGGAGAATGCTGCGGAGGCAAAGCAGGAGGCACCTCTGGTACTCACCCTTGAGGAGGCTTTGCAGATTGCCCTCAGCGAGAATCCTACGGTGAAAATCGCCGACAAGACTATCGAGACCAAGAAGTACGCCAAAAAGGGTACTTACGCATCGTTGTGGCCTGAAATCAGTGCCTCTGCGACATATCAGCGCTACATCAAGAAGCAGACTTTCCATATTATGGGTCAGACCATGGAGGTTGGTACTGCCAACAACTATTCAGGTGGAGTTTCTGCGACTCTGCCCGTTGTTAATGTTCAGTTGTGGAAGTCATTGAAACTCTCTGCTATGGATGTGGAGCTTGCAGTAGAGCAGGCTCGTGCATCGCGTATTGATATGGTAGAGCAAGTGTCAAAAGCATTCTTCCAGGTGTTGTTGGCGAAGGATTCTTACAACGTATATAAGCGAGTGTATGACAATGCAATCGAGAATCACAAGATTATCGAAAAGAGATTCTCTGTAGGTCAAGTGTCGGAGTACGATTTCATCCGCTCGAAGGTTACTGTAGCCAATGCCGAGCCAAATGTGTTCAATGCCGAGAACTCTATTGTGTTGGCGTTGTGGCAGCTGAAGGCTCTGCTTGGAATTGATTTGGAAGAGGATATTGATTGTGCAGGCTTGTTGGCAGATTATGAGGAAGAACTTAACTCTCAGATTGAGATAGGCGATTTGGAGAACAACACCACAATGAAGCAGTTCGATATTCAGGAGGATATGCTCCAGCAGGCTTTGAAGGTGAAGCGTGCTGCAAATCTCCCTTCATTGGCAGTCTCTATCAACTATATGTTTACAGCCATGGATGAAACATATAACTTCAGCGATTACCATTGGAATCCATATTCAGTAGCTGTGTTGAATCTTAACATCCCAATCTTTTCCGGAGGTAAGCGTCGTTCGGAAATCCAGCAGGCAAAGATTAGCATGGAGAGCCTTCAACTTCAGCGCGAAAACACCGAGCGTCAGTTGCGCACAGCACTTATGTCATATTACAGCAATATGCTTACTAACGTAAAGCAGTTCCATGCATCATCAGAGAATATTTCGCAGGCAAAGCGCGGATACGACATCGCTGTGAAGCGTTACGAAGTGGGTGGTGGAACCCTTGTCGATGTTGATAACTCACAGCTCGCATACACCCAGGCCGAGTTGTCGCGTTCGACATCTATTTACAACTACTTGATTAATCAGGTTTCTATGGCTAAGATACTAGGAACTTCTACGGTAAACAATGAGGAAAACTAAAAATAGAATATCAGATATGAAAATGAATGGAATCATTAAAACATTGCTCGTTGGTGGTGTTTGTATCGCAAGCGTTGCTTGCTCGTCAAAGAAGGCAGCTGAGCCTGCAACAGAGGTTGTAGCGGAGGTGGCGAAGCCAAAGGTAACAACTGCAGTAGTACACGTGCAGGATGTTGATCAGCAGAGTGTATTCACAGGAAATGTTGAGGGTTACACCGTAAATAACATCACTCCTCAGCAGCCACGCCGTATCACTCGCCTTATGGTTGATGTAGGTGATAAGGTATATGCAGGCCAGAAGGTTGCCGAGATGGACAACGCTTCACTTATTCAGGCCAAGGCTCAGTATGAGAACAACAAGGCTAATTTTGAGCGTTCAGACGAGTTGTATAAGTTCGGTGGCGAGTCAAAGGCCAATTGGGAGGCTATGAAGACCGCTTATGAGGTGTCGAAGTCTGCTTATGAGAACCTGCTTGAGAATACAACTCTTGTGTCTCCAATTTCAGGTGTTGTTACAGCTCGTAACTACGATACAGGCGATATGGTTGCTGGTCAGCCTATCTTTGTGGTGCAGAAGATTAACCCTGTGAAGGTTATGATAAATGTATCGGAGTCGTTGTACTCATATGTTAAGAAGGGCATGAAGGTACAGGTTGAATTGGATGCTATCCCTGGAAAGGTTTTCGAGGCGAAGATTTCACGCATAACCCCTTCTATTGATGCTGCAACACGTACATTCCCCGTTGAGATTGTGGCTGCCAATGCTAAGGAGGAGATTAAGCCTGGTATGTATGCCCGCATTACCATGAACTATGGTACACGCCAGAATATCGTTGTGCCTGATGTGGCTGTTGTAAAGCAGTTGGGCTCAGGCAACCGTTACATCTATGTTTACAAGCAGGATGGCACAGTTGCTTACCAGCGTGTGGAGCTGGGTCGCAGAATGGACGACAAGTATGAGATTTTGAGCGGTATTGCCGATGGTGACGAGGTGGTAACTTCAGGTCACGTGGCATTGAAGGACGGTATCGCTGTGGAGCGTGTAAATGAGTAATAACAACAGTAAAAGAAGAAACGATGAACGTATATAAGACATCGGTCAATAATCCTATCACCACCATAATCCTCTTCGTGGCGATTATGATTTTTGGTGGTGTGTCGCTTTCGCGTCTGGGTATCGACCTTTTCCCTGACATTGAGTCGAATGCGATGATGGTGATGACCACTTATCCCGGTGCAAGTGCCGAGGATATTGAGAACAACGTAACTCGTCCTATCGAGAACGTTGTCAATGGTGTGGACCATCTGAAGAATATCACATCTACATCAAAGGAGAATATCTCTATCGTGGCTCTTGAGTTTGAGTATGGCTACGACCTTGATATCCTTGCCAATGATGTGCGCGATAAGCTGGATATGCTCTCTACACTGCCCGATGGTGTGAGCCAGCCTATCATCTTCAAGTTCTCTTCTGATATGTTCCCCGTAGTGATGTTGGGTGTGACTGCCGAGGAGAGCATGAATGGTTTGTATAAGATTCTTGACGACCAGATTGTAACCCCACTTGCACATGTTAGTGGTGTGGGTACCGTTTCTATCGCGGGTATTCCCCAGCGTGAGGTTCAGGTGTACTGTAACCCCAACAAGCTTGAGGCATACAACCTTACCATCGAGCAGATTTCTTCGGCCATTGCTGCTGTAAACCGCAACACTCCAGCTGGTTCGTTTGATGTAGGCTCAAATGCCTATGCGTTGCGTGTGGACCACGAGTTTGAAGATCCAAGCGAGATGCTGAGCCTTGTGGTGGGTTACCGCAATGGTGCGCCTATTCTGCTCAGCGATGTAGCCACCATCAACGACTCTGTTCAGGAGCGTATTCAGGAGGCTTACAACAATGGCGAGCAGGGAGGTATGATTATTGTGCAGAAGAAGTCGGGTGCTAACTCGGTGAAGATTGCGCAGAACGTGCAGGAGTTTATCAAGGGTATCAAGGGTAACCTGCCTTCTGATGTTGAGATTTTCACCATTATGGATACGTCGGATAACATCATCTCGACAGTTCATTCATTGCGTGATACTATCATCACTACATTCCTGCTTGTGATGATTGTGGTGTTCCTCTTTCTGGGACGCTGGAGAGCAACTATCGTGGTTGTGCTTACAATCCCTATTTCGTTGCTTGCAGCCATCATCTATATTTTCGCTACGGGTGAGACGCTTAACATTATCACCATGTCGTCGCTCTCTATCGCCATCGGTATGGTTGTGGATAATGCTATTGTGGTGTTGGAGAATATTACGACCCACATTGACCGTGGTGCAATGCCAAAGCAGGCCGCTATCTTCGCAACCAAGGAGGTGGGTATCTCGGTTATGGGTGGTACACTTACCACTATCGCTGTGTTCTTGCCATTGACAATGGTGCAGGGTATGGCAGGAGTATTGTTCAACTCAATGGGTTGGATGGTAACCATTACGCTGACAATTTCTACTATTGCGGCTATCACCTTTACTCCTGTGTTGTGTTCGTTGATGATGAAGAAGAACCCCAAGAAGGCGTGGTTCCAGGGTAAGATTGATGCCATTATGGAGAAATTCAACAACTTCTATGGTGCAATCCTAAACTGGTGTGTACATCACCGCAAAACTATCATCATCGGCTCTCTTGCCATGTTCTTTGTCGTGATGGGAGTTCTGGGCTCAATGCTTAAGTCAGAGTTCTTCCCCGTGCAGGATAGTGCCTCTATCTCAGCCGAGCTTCAGCTTCCCGCAGGTACACGTCAGGATATCACCCGTGACTTGGCTTTGGAGCTCTCGGAGCGTATTCAGAAGAGTTACGATGGCATCCTCCTAAATATTGGTGTTCGTGAGGGACAGGCTGATACCGACAATACGTTTGCTTCATTGCAGACCAATGGTACACACGTAATCTCAATGAACATGCGCTTTGTGAAGAAGACCGAACGTAACATAGGCCTTACGGAGATTGGTGACGGTATTCGTAAGATTTTTGACGAGTACTCTATCATCCGTAAGTATAAGGTTACCGAAGGTGGTGGCGGAATGGGTGGTAAGACCTCAGTAGATATTGAGATTTATGGTTATGATTTCGATACTTCCGATGCTCTGGCCGAGCAGGTCGCACAGATGTTCCGCAATATGGAGGGTTGCTCGGAGGTGACCATTTCACGTGATGAGTACACTCCAGAGTACCATGTTGATTTCGACCTTGAGAAGTTGGCTCGCAGCGGCCTGGATGTAACCACAGCTTCAATGTACCTGCGTAACCGAATAAACGGTTCGGTGACTTCGTACTACCGCGAGGATGGTGACGAGTATGACATCCGTGTGCGCTACGACCGCAAGTTCCGTGAGTCGTTGGAGGATATTGAGAATATTACCATCTATAACCAGATGGGCCAGGGTATCAAGGTACGCGATATCGGTGTTGTGAAGGAGGCTGCAACTCCACCTGCCATCACACGTAAGAATCGTGAGCGTTATGTCACCGTATCGGGTGTAGTAGCATCAGGTTACGCGTTGAGTGATATTGTCGAGGAGGCAAAGCTCAAGATGAACGACATCACGATGCCTTCGGGCTTCATGTGGCAGATTGGTGGTACTTACGAGGACCAGCAGGAGACTTTCGGCGATTTGTTCCTGTTGATGGGTCTGATGGTTATCCTGGTGTTTGTGATTATGGCATCGCAGTTTGAGTCACTCACCTACCCATTCGTAATCATGTTCTCGCTTCCATTTGCCGTGGTGGGCGTTGTCATTGGTCTGGCTATCACGGGCACACCTATGAATATCATGTCGTTGCTTGGTATTCTGATGTTGATTGGTATTGTGGTGAACAACGGTATCGTGCTCGTGGACTACACATTGCTGTGTCGTGAGCGTGGCATGAACATCTACGATGCGGTTGTTACTGCTGGTAAGAGCCGTCTGCGTCCTATCTTGATGACTACATTGACCACCGTGCTTGGTATGGTACCTATGGCGGTAGGTAATGGCGTAGGTGCCGAGATGTGGAACTCACTCGGTATGTCAGTGGCGTGGGGTCTGTCGTTCTCAACTTTGATTACGCTGATTCTTATCCCAACCATGTTTGCTTCGTTTGCAATTCATGGCGAGAACCGCCAAAAGAAGAAGTTGGCTAAAATGCAGAATAACTAAACTTACGTAAGATGAAAGCAGTATTTATGTCATGTAACCAGTCAATGTATGACGAGGTTCTTAAGATAATGGACGAGATGGAGATTCGTGGCTTCACAGGCTGGGAGGAGCTTATAGGTCGTGGTACAAACGACGGTGAGCCTCACCTGGGCAACCACGCATGGCCATCAATGAACTCGGCACTTATCTCGGTTATGGAGGATGCAAAGGCCGCGGATTTTCTTACCCGCCTGCGTACGCTCGATGACGAGAACTCTGAGCAGGGCTTGCGCGCCTTTGCCTGGGATGTGACGGGAGTTATGTAAAAGACCCAACATCAAAAAATATAGGGCTGTCCCCATCGGGACAGCCCTATATTTTTATTCAATCGAGAGGTTTAATTTACCACCACCAGCGGGAAATACTCCTTCAGCAGTTCTGCGGCGCGGTCAATCTGCTCGGGTGTGTTCTCCTTCACATCCTTGAGCTTGTACTCCTGCCCCATGGCCTCATACTTGTGTACGCCGAGGGTGTGGTAGGGTAGCAGCTCAACGCGCTGAATCATTTTGTAGTTGCCGAGAGTTTCGCCCAGCAGACGTATATCCTCCTCGTGGTCGCTGATGCCCGGCACAAGCACATAGCGCAGCCAGAAAGGTTTGCCATGCTCCTCCAGCCATGCGGCGGTGCGGAGTGTCTGCGCATTTGAGCGGGCTGTGAGAGCTTCGTGACGCGCATAGTTGGCCTGCTTGACATCAAGAAGTACCAAATCCACCTCCTGCAACAGCTCCTCAACTGCGGGATTCCATATGCCTCCGTTGGTGTCGATACATACATGTATTCCCTTCTCGCGGATAGCCCTTACAAGAGGCAGCAGGGCTGCAGCCTGGAATGTGGGCTCGCCTCCCGAGAAGGTCACACCTCCACGCTTGCCAAAGAAGGGCTTCATGTCGGTGGCCTGCTTCAGTATGTCGTACTCCGATGTCAGTTTGCTTTCGCCCTCAGCATCAATGGTGTCGGGGTTGGCACAGTACAGACAGCGGAAGTTACATCCTTGAAGGAAAACGACGAACCGGAGTCCCGGTCCGTCGAATGTTCCCATAGATTCGTAAGAGTGTACTCTTAACATATCAGTTTCCTGTGATAAATTACATCTTCTCGTGGAAGCTACGGCTGATAACCTCAAGCTGGTGCTCACGGCTGAGCTTGGTGAAGTTCACAGCGTAACCTGATACACGGATTGTAAGCTGTGGATACTTCTCAGGGTGCTCCATGGCGTCCTCCAACATCTCGCGGTTCAGAACGTTCACGTTGAGGTGGTGCGCACCCTTTGTGAAGTAACCGTCCATCATTGTAACCAGGTTCTCGATACGCTCCTCGGCAGTTGGACCGAGTGACTTTGGAACGATTGAGAATGTGTTAGAGATACCATCCTGTGAGTCACGGTAGCGGAGCTTGGCAACTGACGCCAACGATGCGATAGCACCGCTCTTGTCGCGTCCGTGCATTGGGTTAGCTCCTGGTGCAAAAGCAACACCGGCAGCACGACCATCAGGTGTAGCACCTGTCTTCTTACCATACATCACATTAGATGTGATTGTAAGCAATGAGAGTGTAGGACGAGCGTTCTTGTAAACAGGCAACTTCTTGAGCTCCTCAGAGAAGAAGTATACCAAATCAACACCAAGGTGATCTACACGGTCATCATTGTTACCGAAGCATGGATAGTCGCCCTCGATGTCGAAGCCGCAAGTGAGGCCCTGCTCGTTACGACGTGCTGTAACCTTTGCGTAA
Source organism: Alistipes sp. (assembly GCA_017421945.1). Lineage (GTDB taxonomy): Bacteria > Bacteroidota > Bacteroidia > Bacteroidales > Rikenellaceae > Alistipes. The sequence goes on from JAFOHD010000037.1 coordinate 16,677, forward strand.
CGGATTGCAGAGAGTGAGTCCAAAGCGATTGACAAACCTGCTACGCCATAAGCCAGATTGATGCGTGGGTCGGTATCAACGAATGCCATCTGTGCCTTCTCGTAGTAGTACTTGTCGTGCATATAGTGGATGATGTTCATCGCCTCGTTATATATGCGTGCAATCTCATGCAACACCTTCTTGTAGTTCTGCATAACCTCCTCAAACTGGAGAACATCGCTCTTCAATTCTGGGATATCCTTAACCATCAGTGTGCCTGTGTTCTCGCAACGACCGCCGTTGATGGCCAAAAGCAGAGCCTTTGCCAGGTTGGTGCGTGCGCCGAAGAACTGAATCTGGCGACCGATGTCCTGATAAGATACGCAGCATGCGATACCATAGTCGTCAGAGTGACGTACCTCACGCATCAACTCGTCGTTCTCGTACTGGATAGAGCTTGTGTCAACCGATACCTTGGCGCAGAACTCCTTGAAACCTTGTGGAAGCTGTGGGCTCCAAAGTACAGTCATGTTGGGCTCTGGTGAAGGACCGAGGTTGTAAAGAGTCTGAAGGAAGCGGAATGAGGTCTTTGTAACCTTTGTACGACCATCGTTGAAACGGCCTCCGATAGCCTCTGTTACCCATGTTGGATCACCAGCGAAGATGTCGTTATAAGACTGCATACGCAGGTGGCGGACCATGCGCAACTTGATTACGAACTGGTCAATGAGCTCCTGTGCGAAAGTCTCGTCAATGGCACCTGTCTGAAGGTCATGCTCGATGTAGATGTCGAGGAACGATGATACGTTACCAAGTGACATGGCAGCACCGTCCTGCTCCTTAACGGCAGCAAGGTAAGCCATGTAAACCCACTGCACAGCCTCCTGCGCGGTGTATGCTGGGCGACTGAGGTCCAAGCCATAATACTCGCCCATGGTGCGAATATCCTTCAATGCCTTAATCTGCTCGGCAATCTCCTCGCGCAGACGGATACGTGCATCGGTCATAGGGCCTGTCATGTACTTCAAATCCTTCTGCTTGGCCTCAATCAGACGGTCGGTACCGTAGAGTGCCAGACGGCGATAGTCACCGATGATACGACCACGCGCGTAATTGTCGGGCAGACCTGTCAAGAAACCGAGTGAACGGAATGTACGAATCTCCTCGGTATATACGTCAAACACACCGTCGTTGTGAGTCTTGCGGTAGTTGGTGAAGATATCCTTTACTTTCTCATCAACCTCCACGCCATGCTCGCGGCAAGCGCGTGATACCACGTTGATACCACCGAAAGGCTTGATAGAGCGCTTCAGGAGTTCGTCAGTCTGCAAACCTACGATAAGCTCGTTCTCCTTGTCGATATAGCCAGCCTTGTGTGAGATGATTGTTGAAACAGTAGTGTTGTCGAGCGAGCGAACACCGTTGTTCTGGCGCTCCTCCTCCAATGCTTTCAAACACAAGTCCCAGAGGTGCTTTGTGCGCTCTGTTGGGCCTACCAGAAACGACGCATCACCTGTGTAGGGGGTGATGTTGGTCTGTACGAAGCTCGTTACGTTTACTTCCTGGCTCCAAAGACCATCCTTGAAAATCTCATTAAGTTCCATAATTTTATTCTATTTCGTTGTTAATATTGTTCTCTAATGCCACAAATATACGATTTTTTACATGAAATATCAACTGTCGCACTCGCACTTATGGGCGAGTGCGTGCGAGTGTAAGGTTGCTGAATGATGGATTGTTCTAAAAAAATCATCACACGCAGATGACTTCTACTTAGTTTTATGTTCTAAATAGGAATTGCAGGGCGCAATGTTAAGATTATGTGAACTTAATTGTTTCTTGAGACAGTGTTATTGACAAAACTGTTACCTGCCCCATTTGGGTGTAATGCCCAGGAAAATCTCGAAATTAATGCCCGGCATTGGGCGTGAGAGCACAGAGAGATACTCCTCGTCAAAAAGGTTGTTTACCGAGCCCTTCAGCGAGAGTTCTGCCCAGCGGGTTGAAAAGCCTTTTTCGAGTGTGATGTTGTTCATGAAATATTGGGGGAGTGTGCCCGTGAGCATGATGTCGTTGCTGGTCATGGTGTATCGCTCGCTGTAGTAACACCACTTATAGAGTAACGACCACTTGCGCCAGCCGAGTGTTGCTGTGGCGGCTGCCGAGTGCAGAGGTATATACACCAACTGCTTGCCGTAGGAGCGGTCGGCCTCGGAGAGGTTTCGGCCGTAGTCGATAGAGGGAGTCCACGAATATGTAGCACTCACGTTAAGATGCAGGTCACGACTCAACTGCATCTGCAAGTCCGACTTCAGTTCCACTCCATAGGAGTGTACCAGCTCGATGTTCGATGGTTTGTAGTAACCCATGGGCGAGGGCAGCCATATAATCCAGTCGTGGATGCGTGACTCAAACCATGTGGCAGAGCCACTGACGGAGAATAGTCCCTTTCTGCCCGTAGAGAACTCCAGCCCTGCATCGTAGCTCCAACCACGCTCTTTTCTCAGGTTTTCATTACCTCCGGGCAGGAAGTAGAGGTCATTGAGCGTAGGAAAGCGGTAGTTGCGTGAGATAGAGGCCTTGGCTGTTATGTTGCCATGCTTTGATAGCACTCCATCCAAAAGCAGGGCAGGGATGAGGGGTGAGTGGTCACGTCCAAACATATCCTCCCTAAGGGTGAGTGCTACGCCCATCCTTTCATGGGGTTTCCACTTGGCCGACACGGCACCCGAAAGTTCGATGCGAGCTTTGTCGTAGCCCACAATGCTACTCTCGCCCGCTGTGGTGATTATGTTCTTGTCGCGGTTGTAGGCGAAGTGCTGATATGCCGAGAGTGATGCCGTGAAGAGCCACTTCTTGCCTATGTAGTACTCTCCCTCCATCTGACCGAAGATGGTGCTTACTCGGTTGCGGGCACGTATCATCGACGCCATGTGTCCATTGCCCACATCACGCTTGTAGTCATAGGGCGACCATGTGTATGTGTAACCCCCTCGGGCTCCTACCTTCCAGTTGCTACGCAGCAAATCCCACGATACCACGCCTCGGAATGTCTGCTCACGCTGGATATTCTCAAAAGCCTTTTCCTCGCCGTAATCAACTGTCAGGCGTGGCAGTTCGCGGCTTGAGTTGATGTACCATGCGCTCAGTCCAAGGCGTGAGCCTCGCCCCGTGTTGTAGTATGCCTCCTGAAGGATGTGCAGGTCGCGGTATGCACCGCTGCGGTTACGCATGGTGGGGTAGTACTGACCAACGATGTTCATATCCTGGTCGTATATGTTCTCCTTCTTCTCGCGATTGACAAATCTGAAGTCGTTTGGCGAGGAGGAGTAAACCACGCGGGTAGAGAGTTGCCAATGGTCGTTTCCGTAGCTTAGGCGCAGGAACTCATCAAAGGTGCGGAATGAGCCCACGCCCTGAATGTATTGCAGATTGAATCCCCGAGTGTCGGTGGCCTTTGTTGCGAGTTTAACCGCACCGCCCAGTCCGCCACCCGTTTCACTTATCGATGAGGAGCCGTGCAGCAGCGAGGCATCATCAATAAAGTAGGAGGGTATCATTGAGAAATCAACCATGCCGAGCATGGGGTTGTTCAGGCGCATGCCGTTCCACGTCACCTGGGTGTGTGATGCCTCGGTGCCTCGGAATGCCACCGTAGAGAGTGTGGCACGGCCATAGCTCTTGACAAATATCGAGGAGTTGAATGTCAGCACATCGGCAATCGAGAGTGCTATGTTCTCCTTCAGAAGTGCAGAGTCCAGTTTGGTCTGTTGCAGGCCTATCTCTTTCATGGGGCGTTTGCCCATGACCGTCACCTCGTCAATGTCGATGCCCTGACGCGACCAGTCGCGCTGTGCGTGGAGCGCAGTGGGCAGCAGGGTGAGCAAAACAGCCAGCATGGATATGTGATAGATTAGTCTTCTCATACTCGACCTACTCCTTCCACCCGAATGCACCGGGAATTATGCCTACATAAAACTCGTCAAGCAGCTCGCCCTCGGCCGAGTAACGATATATCTTGCCCTGCTGCTGGTAGTCGATGGCGTCGGCAACATACACATCGCCCGTTGAGGGGTCTATGCTCAGACCATAGTATATCGTGTCGTTATAGCGCAGAAATGGGCGTGTGGGCAGATGCTGGGCATCTACGCTCATTGACCATATATCATCGTTTATCCAATATAGTGTGTCGCCCGCACCGTTTAGCATCACCTCGGAGGGCGCGTCACCCTTCTGGAAGTGGAACGTGCGCTCAATCGTGAAACTCTCCGCATCAATGCAGTAAAGCGCAGGGGCTTCGTGGCCGTAGGGTGAGTTCTCATAGCCTCCGTCGGTTACGGTCCAGAGTTTGCCGTTGCGGTCTGATTTAAGCGATGTGGGTTGTATGCCGACTTCCAGCTCGCCAACAACGGTGTCGGTTGTGGTGTCAATCTTCAAAATGCGGTTCTGGTACGACCAGCAGTTCACATAGACATACTTACCTATCTGCACCATCTGCTCCGTGGAACCAGTCTCCATGGTCATTGCGGGGCAGGTGATGTAGCCTGTAATTGCTCTGCGGCGTGGGTTTACTATAAATATGCGGTTGTCCCAAAGCTGTGTGACGTATGCCTTCTCGTCCGAGAGGAAGTGTATGTAACGGGGTGATGTGAGGTTGGTTATGCGCCCAATCTCCTTGCCCGAGGCAATGTCAATGGCAAATATGGCGTGGGAGTTATTCACCACAATCCAACCTATGCCGTTGCGTATGGTTATGGACTGCGCCACATCACCAAGCTTCATGGCATTGGCGCGAAAGAAAACCTCGTTCTCGACCTTGCGCGTGTCGGGGTTGTAAAACGAGAGTGAGGCGTTGCCATATTGAAAGTTGCCCTCATTGACGATGTAAAGACCTCGCCCACCGAAGTTGAAATCTTCGGTGTAGCCATACTCCCACTCCATGCAGCCCGCCATAAGCGAGCAGGCAAGAAGCAGCGCAAGGCGTGTTATGTGGCTTAAAATCGTCATTCAAGGGTGCGTTTGCGGTTATTCAACCATGTTGCAGTCGTAGATTGAAAATACCTCGGTTGAGTGCTCGCCCAGCCAGCCGCTTTGGGTGTGTGTGCCGGTCTGCACCTTCACAAAGTCAATCCACTCCAGTTCCACACGTTTGCCCTTATTGTCGATGGCATCGCTTATGCGGAAGTGGTTGGGTATGGCTGCGGCCGAGGCGTTGTCGCTGTCGGTGAGTCGGTCGATATCGCTTGCGTTGTCGGCATACCCCCAATCGTAGGGAGGGTTTATCCACATTGTGCCGTTGCCCGATTTGTCGTAGTTGCGAGCCTCAAGGCGTGTGCCCGAAAGGGTATAGCTCTTGGCGGTAATCCATGCGGGGTAGTATGAATCCTGCTTGTGAGATGGTACGCGGCGTATTTCGCCCTCCTTGCCCAAACTGTCTTTCCACCATGCGGCAACACCAGTCTCTGCGGGGCGGTAGTAGTAGGTGACTGAATAGTTTTGTAAGGTGCTCTCCTTACCCGTTTCACTGCCACGGAGTTCATACCATGTGTCGTCGGGGAGCAGGTTGGAGTTTGTGTCCTGCATAACCCACACAATGCCGGGCTCTGATGAGCCATCAAACGAGTTGCCCTTTATTGCGAAGTCGTAACCTCCGTAGTTTTCGATGCTGTGGTCGAAGCCTACAACAATGTAGCCTCCAAAACCTCCGAGCGAGACGTACTTCTCGGCATTCAGCCGTGTCAAGGCATAGGCTGCTGCTTTGGCGGGTGTATCTTCGCCCGCAAATCCCGACTTGTCCTCATTGATGAACTGCCCCGGTGCGGGGGTATACTCAAAAACACAGTTGCAAGCAGCCTGCGAGCTATTGCCCTTGGGGCGGTAGCCTCCCTGCTGCTCCTGCTGCCCTGAGTCATCGGTGATGACCCCGTCTTTGTTACAAGACCAGGCCATCACTGCGACTGCAAACACATACAATAAAATAAATTTCCAGTTCATTATTCTTCTATCTTAAATCTTACGGCAACATCGTCGTAAGCAAAATATCCTGGTACCGCCAAACCGTAGTCGCCTACCATATCCTCAGAACCAACAAGGTTAAAGTCAACCTTTACAACCTCGCCAAGTGATGAGAGGTCCCACTTTGTCCACTCGGTAACGAACTTCTTGCCCTTCTCCAAGAGATAGAACTCGGTTGAAGCAACTGGCTCTGCATCTTCGTCTAAAGAGTCATAGCCATAGGCAACAATCTTGAAAGTCGATTCCTCTCCCAAAACGTATGTCGAGCCAAAGCCTGCGGCGTGCAGCTGGTTATATACATAGGTGGTGTTGGTCACCCACATGTGGTCAATTACTCGTGCCACGCAATCGCCGAACTCCAACGAAGGCATAGTGTTGTTCATTCCAAATGCGCTCTCATCGACATAGCCGAAGTGAGTGTTGAAATTCTGCCCACTGTGCCCGCCTGTGACACCATATGCCTGAAGGTCATGGGTGTAATCTCCCTCATTTTCCCAATCCGAGCCGACGTAGTTCGATACTCCGGCATGCCCTGCAAAGTACCCGTAATCGCCCATGACGGGAACAAACAGCAGCTCGGTGTTACCCTCGTCATACCATACATAGGAGCCGTGACCATTGCCATACTGACCATCCGCAGGGATGAAGTCGCTCCAGTATGAAGAGGCATTTGCCTCCGAACCCACATAGTCCGTATCTTCAAACGACAGCACACGGAGCTCGTAGTCCTTCTTCTTGGGCAGGGTGAATGTTCTGCCATCGGTGAGGGTGATGATAACCGCATCGTCGGTATCCTCTATATCCTCAAAGATTGAGTCTCCGCTCTCACCCTTGTCACCTTTATCACCTTTATCGCCCTTGTCGCCTTTTTCTCCCTGTGCGCCATCCTTGTCGTGGCGCAGTGTGACTTTTGTGCCGTCACTGAAGGTAAGGACGTAACCCTCGTCGGTAGACTCCACACCCGTGATTGTCTTGCCCACGTTTATGGCATCCATCAGGGCCGTAAGGGCTGCAATGTCGGAGGTGTTATCCTCGACCTGCTGCTCCAAACCATTGATTTTGTTCCACAAATCTGAATCATCGTACTCGCACGATGTGAATGCCATGGCAGCCATCGCTACCGAGCAAACAAGAAAGAACTTTTTCATACGCAAAAATGTTTTAATTAATAAAAAGTGTTCCTCATCAGTTGCAGAACAGCTTCTTCAAAACATCTTTGCCGTACCTTAAATTCACGCATAACCCAACAAGGGTATGTGCAATGCCACCTGTGCAGTGGGGCAAAATCTAAATTTAACGGATAAAATTAGTTTTGATTCAGCCCCGTAGTCCTGCAGGTCGTAAATCTAAATAATGCAATAGGTAGGTCTTCTGACTTATTCCCTCTGTTGCGCCTTCCCAGCTTTAAGCCAGTGGCAAAGAGTACAACAGATAAATTCCTAAAGGAATGGAACTTACAGCAACAGGTATTGTCACGGATTCACACCGTATTCCCTATTATCCCAGAGTGGCAGCCGCCACCAAGGACCCATTTGCACTGCAAATATAGCGAAAAATTTATTTGTGCAACACTTTTTGGTTGTTTTTTTATGTGTGAGCCGAAAAATAAAAAAGGCGCATAAGTATTCATGCGCCCTAAACCCTATTGGGTGAGATGTGTAACTACTTGAGGTAGTCTTCAAAGTATTTCGAAATCTTGTTGTAGAGATGCACCGCATCCTTGCCCATCACGTTGTGTTCATGGCATGGATAGGGGTAGTAATCAACGGTGTAGATGTTATTCTTAACACACTCACGCACGAAACTCAACGAATGTTCCCACACAACTACGGGGTCAATGGCACCCTGACATATCAGAAGTTGGCCTTTCAAATCCTTCGCTTTGGCAATGAGGCTGGTCTTGGCAAAGCCCTCGGGGTTGTTGTGTACGTTATCCATATAACGCTCGCCATACATCACCTCGTACCACTTCCAGTCAATCACAGGACCTCCCGCAACTGCCACCTTAAAGATGTCGGGATAGTTGGTGATGAGTGATATGGTCATAAATCCGCCATAGCTCCAGCCATGCACTCCTATGCGCTCCTTGTCCACCCAATCGTGAGACATCAACCACTTCATACCCTCCATTTGGTCGGCCATCTCAACCTGGCCACACTGACGGTGAATAGCCTTCTCGAACTCAGCACCACGGTTTGATGTGCCTCGGTTATCCATCGCAAAGACTACATATCCTCGCTGTGCCATATACATCTCCCAGCGGCGCAACGATGCCAGATAGTTGTTCTTCACCATCTGTGAGTGTGGACCTCCATACACATACATGATTACGGGATACTTCTTCTTGGGATCAAAGCCCAGTGGCTTCATCAAACGGTAATAGTTGTCGTACTTGCCATCTGCACTCTTCACCGTACCCAGCTCAATAGGCACATAGTTGTAACCCACGGTAGGGTCATCGGCGCGGAAGAGTTCGCGCGCAGGCTTGCCATCGGTACGACCTACCTCCACAACGCGTGGCACGTTGAGTGATGAATAAGTATCAAGGAAGTAGCGGCCACTCTTGCTCAACTGCACATCGTGCCAACCCTCGGCTTGAGTAAGACGAGTCTGCTTGCCCGACTTCAAATCAACCTTAAAGAGATGATTCTCAATGGGGGAAACCTCTGCCGAAGTGTAATACACCGACTTGGCATCCTGTGCCACATATCCTACACTTGCATCGGTCTGGGTGAGTCGCTTTATTACGCCCTGGTCATCGCAGAGGTAGAGATTCCAATAACCATCGCGGTTGTCGGTTGAGTAGATGAACTTTGTGGCATCACCCTCAAGAAACACCAGCGGATGCTGTGGCTCAACCCAACGGTCGTTATGCTCCGAAAGGATGTGCTTGAGCATCTTGCCCGTAGCGGCGTCATAAGAGTTCAGATGCACATTCTTCTGCGGACGGTCAAGCACCTGAATATAGATACGCTCCGAGTCGGGCGACCATGTGATGTTTGTCAGGTAACGCTCCTTGTCAAAGTCGGTGACTTCGAGATAGATGGTAGTCTGCTTTGCAATGTCATAAACACCCAGGCTAACCACCTCTGAGGCCATGCCGTTCATAGGATACTTAATGTTCTTGAGCGTGCCCGTGCGGGTGGTGATGTCGAGCAGAGGGAAATCTGTCACTGCCGATTCATCCTTGCGGTAGAAGGCAATCTTGCCACCATCGGGCGAGAAGAAAATGCCGCCGCCGATGCCAAACTCGTTGCGGCTGACACTCTGTCCGCAGACGATGTTCTTATCCTCATACGAGGTTATGGCTACCTCCTTTTCACCATCCCAGCAGTAGAGATTATTCTCGCGGGTGTAGGCATACTTGCCTCCCTTGCCTGGCTGGCGTGTGAGGTTTGCGCCTTGAGGTACACGATACTTTGCCACAACCGTCTGCTCCTTCAGGTCGATGATATTACGCATGCCATGAGCCCCTACAACCAGCGACGCGGCATCGTCAAAGGCATAGGCTGGGAAACTCTTGAAGTTGGTCTCAAGCAACGAGTTCAACTGTTCAAGCGTGATAATATCACGCACCTTGCCCGTCTTGGCATCGGTCGCACGCAGGGTTGTGCCCTCTACGGTCGCATAGCTGTCGCTCTCGCCTACCCAACGTACGGGGAACGACTTGGGTGATAGTTCGCGATTAAGCACCACATCTTCGATTGTGAGCAATCGTGGCGACTCTTGCGCTGAGCTCACCATTGTTGTCATCAGCACTGCCATTGCTAAAAGTAAAAATTTGTTTTTCATAATATTGTGTTTCTAAATTTATCCTACACGTTTGGGTACCCTCGCCCAAATTTGTTGCAATATTACAAAAAATATTTTGTACTTGCAGGGCGGGAACCATGAAATTAACTCCATTCAAAGCCTCCTTGCGCCCATCTTCTCCGGGCAACAACACCCTTTCCTGTGCCCAGCCGCAGCCTAAGCCCAAGGTCAGCAACAATAAAATTAGTAGTTTGCAGTTTTTCATAGTTTGGTTGTTGAAAAATCATTGATGCTAAATTACTATATTTTCATTGCATATGCAAATTAAGCAGGATGTCAAAGTCGTTGATGGTAGTCTGCAGAGTATATTAGGAATGAAGGCCTTCGGTATTTGTGCATAAATATCCCGCCGAAAAACTGTAAAATACTTGGCGGTTACGATTTTTTTTCGTATCTTTCGGGACGAAATATTGATTTATTGTATAAATTAACTTAAAACTGAATTAGTTATGGAACTTTTGTTAATCGGTGGAATTGGAACTACTGAAATTATTCTTATCGTTCTCGTATTGTTGTTGATGTTTGGTGGCAAAAAGTTGCCAGAGTTAATGCGCGGTGCTGGTCGTGGTATTCGTGAGTTTAAGGATGCTGTGAATACTGCTACAACAGATATTGAGGATGATAAGAAGCCTGCTGCGAAGAAGGAGGAGAAGGCAGAATAAGTTAGTTCTTTATACCACTGTTTTTTAGGAGGATGAGTAATCAGGTTAATTACGATGAGGCAGAGATGACCTTTGGCGAGCATCTCGACGAGTTGCGTAAGATATTGATTCGTGTAATAGTAGTCTTTTCGCTGCTCTTTATCGTGTTGTTTGCGTTGAAGGGTATCGTGCTTGACGTTGTCTTTGCTCCAATTCGTGAGACATTCCCCACTAATCGACTGTTTGCATGGCTGTCTGAGGTATTGAACTCTGAAGTATTGAAGATTTCGCCCGAAAATGTTGAACTTTTCAACAACAAGATGGCAGGTCAGTTCATGTTGCACATCAAGAGTTCATTCGTAGGTGCGTTTGTGTTGGCATTCCCATACCTTATTTGGGAGTTGTGGACCTTCGTCAAGCCTGCACTGCCACCCGAGCAGCGTCGTAAGAGTATCCGCTACGCTGTTGAGTGTCCTATATGGTTCGTGCTGGGACTGTTGTTTGGTTATTACATCATTGCTCCGCTGGCTATAAACTTCCTGGGTAATTATCAGGTGAGTGGTCAGATTAAGAATATTATTGACGTAAGTTCGTTCATGACCACCGTCATCAGCGTATCATTCGCTGCGGCGCTGGCATTCCAGCTTCCCATTCTCATACGCCTGCTGGCTACGATGGGCATTGTGTCGGCGGATGGCATGCGTCAATATCGTAAGATAGCAGTTGCTGCATTGCTTATATTTGCAGCCATCATCACTCCTCCTGATGTTGTGAGTCAGGTGTTGATTTTCATTCCTTGCTATGCACTATATGAATATGGTATAGTAATAACACAGCGTATAGAGTCGCAGCGTGCGCGTGAAGAAGCCGAGTATCAGGCCGAGATGGAGGCTCGCAAGGCAGCGCAGGCTGGCGAGAAAAAGGAAGATGATGAGTCACAGGAGGCAGTAGAGGATAAGGCATAGTTCTTTACAAAAATAGATTATGGACCGATTGGGTTTTTTCAAGCATGGCTTTTCGGCATTGATGGATGCTGCCACATCGGTCATAGGCATGAAAAAGGCGGTAGAGTCGATGACCGAAGCCGTAGATGAGGCATTGAGCAACATCCAGACTGATGTGTGCCTGCATCTGCCCTCGCTCGAGGCGAAGATGTACGAAGATGCCGAGAACACCCTTGCCGAACTTGCACATATGGGTTACACTTCACTTGAGGTGGGAGCCTATTATGGCGACACGATACATGACCAGAAGGTGGGGGAGCTGAAGGAGATGATTCATCGTCATGGTATGAAGGCCGTTTCGGCACATCTCTATCGCGAATATAAACCCGAGCCGACAGAAGTGGCAGAGGATGATGCAACAGAAGCTGTGGCGCAGAAGGTTACAGAGTGTGGAGATGCCGAAGAGAGTGTTACCACTGCAATCAAGCCCACCGCCGAACAACTTTGGTGGAGCAAGGCTTTGGATGTGGCTGCTGAACTTGGATGCCAAAGTGTGGTGATGGCAGGCATACCTGCATTTCCTGTTGCGGAGATGGAGTCTATGGCGCAGACCTATGCAGACTACTTCATGCGTGTGGCAGAAATGGCCACCGAACGCGGGTTGAAGTTATGTTACCATCCTGCGGCGGCGGAACTCAAGGCTCAAGATGCAGTCTCGTTCTTCGACTTGATAGCAGCCAAGTGTGATGCTACCAAACTGTGGTTTCAGATTGACACCCTTGAAGCATTGGAGGCAAATGTGGACATCTGCTCACTACTACAGCAATACAAGGGAAGGATTGAATCGCTACATCTCCATGACAGAGGCGTGGTGTGCGACAGTGGCGAGATAGATTTCGAGCATGTCATGAAGTGCGGCCAGCAGTGTGGTGTGCAGCGTACAATCATTGAGCAGCGACATTTCACACTTCCGCCTATGAACTGCATTGAACGCAGCCTGCAAGGAGTACTCTCGCTGCCAAGTATGCGACTATAAAGGACATAAATGCGAGAATTCGAAAATATAGTAAGATAACTTAATAAGATAACAATTTTTTATTAACCTTAAAATTTACAACTATGTCAAAGAAAATCTCAAGAGCTGATTTTTTGAAGGCCTCAGGTGCAGGTCTTGCAGCTATGACAGTTGTTCCTGGTAACGTTATGGGAGCAGCATTCGGACACAAAGCACCGTCTGATAAGTTGAATATCGCTGCGGTAGGTATTGGCGGTATGGGTAACGCTAATATCAGCAATGTGAAGAACACCGAGAACATTGTTGCTTTGTGTGATACCGATTGGCACTACGCAAAGAACGTCTTCAACGCGTTCCCAAAGGCTAAGCGTTTCTGGGACTGGCGCGAGATGTACGACAAGGCTGCCAACGAGATTGATGCTGTGATTTGTGCTACACCAGACCACACTCATGCATTGGTATCGGCTCACGCTATGGAGCTCGGCAAGCACGTATATTGCCAGAAGCCTCTGACTCACTCAGTATATGAGTCACGTCTGCTGACCAAGCTCGCTGCCAAGAATCAGGTTGCCACATCAATGGGTAACCAGGGTTCATCAGGCGAGGGTGTTGAGAAGGTATGTAACTGGATTTGGAATGGTGAGATTGGTGAAGTTACTCACGTAGACGCTTTCACTGACCGTCCTATCTGGCCACAGGGCTTGATGGTACCAAAGGCGGTAGATCCAATTCCAGATACATTGAACTGGGATTTGTTCCTCGGCCCTGCAAAGTATCGTCCTTACAACAAGATTTACCAGCCATGGAACTGGCGTGGTTGGTGGGACTTCGGTACAGGCGCATTGGGTGATATGGCTTGCCACATCCTGCACCCTGTATTCAAGGCTCTCGACCTGGGTTATCCAACTGAGGTTCAGGGCTCATCTACAGCCCTTCTGACTGACTGCGCTCCACAGGCACAGATGGTTAAGTACAAGTTCCCAGCACGTGCAAAGAAGTATAAGGCAAAGATGCCAGAGGTTACTGTTACATGGTATGACGGTGGTTTGACACCTCCACGTCCAGAGGGTCTGGAGCCAGGTAAGAACCTCAACAACAGCGGTGGTGGTGCTATCTTCTACGGTACAAAGGATGTTCTCATCTGCGGATGCTACGGTAGAGATCCATATTTGTTGTCAGGTCGTGTTCCTGAGACTCCATCACGCGCTCGCCACGTCGAACTCTCTCACGAGATGGACTGGGTACGTGCATGTAAGGAGAGCAAGGAGAACCGCACTCCAACCAACTCTGACTTCTCAGAGGCAGGTCCATTCAACGAGATGGTAGTAATGGGTGTGTTGGCTGTTCGCTTGCAGGCTTTGAACAAGATCTTGAAGTGGGACGGCGAGAACATGAAGTTCACTAATATCGGTCCAGATGAGAAGCTCCGCATCATGATTGAGGATGGTTTCTCTGTGAACGATGGTCACCCAACATTCAACAAGACATATACTCAGCCAATGAATGCGTTGGAGTTTGCTAACGAGATGATTAAGCACAACTATCGTGCTGGCTGGGCACTTCCAAATATGCCTAAATAATTGATTAGTAACAAATTTAACTAAACGAAAATGAAGAAAATATTAATGATGGCTGCAATGGTTGCTTGTCTTGCAAGCTGCGGAACAAAGGAAGATCCTAACACTATCGTACTGTTTGACGGTACATCTTTAGAGGGTTGGCGTGGTTATGGTAAGGACCATGTACCTTCACGCTGGACTATCGAGGATGGTTGCTTGAAGTTCTCAGGTTCTGGTGGCGGTGAGGCACAGACTGGCGAGGGCGGCGATATCATCTACGCTGCACAGAAGTTCAAGAACTTCGAGTTGGAGCTCGAGTGGATGGTTTCAAAGGGTGGTAACTCTGGTATCTTCTATCTTGCCCAGGAGGTTGAGAATGGTAAGGGTGGCTACGAGCCTATCTATGTATCTGCACCTGAGTGCCAGGTATTGGATAACGAGAATCACCCCGATGCCCGATTGGGCGTTGATGGTAACCGTCAGTCATCATCATTGTATGACATGATTCCTGCAAAGCCACAGAACTCAAAGCCTGCTGGCGAGTGGAACAAGGTTAAGATTATGGTTTACAAGGGCACAGTTGTTCATTTCCAGAACGATGAGGCTGTTGTAGAGTACCACTTGTGGACTCCACAGTGGACAGAGATGTTGCAGAAGTCAAAGTTCTCTGAGGAGAAGTGGCCTGTGGCATTCAACCTGCTTAACAACTGCGGTGGCGAGAACCGCGAGGGTTACATCGGTTTCCAGGATCACGGTGATGATGTATGGTTCCGTAACATCAAGGTTAAGGTTTTGGAGTAAACATATCCATTCCATATTAATCAATCCCGCCTATATTTAGGCGGGATTTTTGTTTTAGGTGCAATGTGTATTCACAAAAATAATTATCTTTGTCAAAGAAACCACATTACAGGATGAAACAGAAGAGTTATACCATGACCGAGAGGTCGGCCCTCATACTTGAGGGTGGAGGCATGCGAGGCGTGTTTACGTGTGGCGTGCTTGACAACCTTATGGACAGGGGTATAAGATTCCCATATACGGTGGGTGTGAGCGCCGGCGCATGCAATGGACTGTCATATATGTCGGGACAGCGAGGACGTGCCAAGTACAGCAATATTGACCTGCTGAACAAGTACCATTACATCGGATTAAAATATCTGCTTACGAAGCGTAACATAATGGATTTCGACCTACTGTTTCATGAGTTTCCCGAGCGCATCATCCCCTACGACTATCCCGCTTATGCAAATCGCATGGAACGATATGAGATGGTTACCACTTCATGCTTGACGGGCGAGGCTCGTTATTACGACGAGAAGCACGACCCCAAACGTATCATTGACATCGTGAAGGCATCGAGCAGCCTGCCCTTCGTATGCCCGATAGCATATGTTGATGGCGAACCCATGCTCGATGGTGGCATTGCAGACTCAATCCCTCTGGAACGCGCACACAAGCTTGGATACGACAACAATGTGGTAGTTCTGACCCGCAACAAGGGTTACCGCAAACCTCAAAAGCCAACCTTTATACCCCCACTCTTTTACAGTCACTATCCAGCCCTCAGGGAGGCTATACGCCGTCGTAATGAGTTGTATAACCGTCAAATAGCCATGGTTGAGCAGCTGGAAGCAGAGGGACGCCTTACGGTATTGCGCCCCGAGAAACCCGTTGCTGTGGATCGCATGGAACGCGACGTAAACAAACTCACAGCTCTTTACGACGAGGGATATCAGGTAGCCGCATCATTGGAATTTAATTAACGTCATTATAACAAACACCAATAACTATTAAAACTATGGAGACAAAAGAGAAAGTATTGCAGACAATGCAGGCGGCTGGAGAGCCCCTGAATGCAGGTAAGATTGCAGAATTAAGCGGTTTGGATCGCAAGGAGGTAGATAAAGCTATGAAGCAGCTCAAGGACGAGGGCGCCATCGTCTCGCCCGTACGTTGCAAGTGGGCCCCTGCGAAGTAGAGTTTTCCCAAGCAGACATCGTAAGAATGAGTGCATGTATTTGCACTAGTAGGCAAACAATCAAAGGACAGTAAGCACTGCCCTTTGATTGTTTTTATGGTTAATCCAAGGCTGAGTTTTCATTCTGAGCTTGCTCAAAGAGAACCTTCATGGTAGGATTGTTGTGGGTGAGTTTGCGTATAGAGAGGTCCTCAGCCTTATTGTGAGCAAGGCGAAGATTGTTCTCAGACCCAAGCAACGCTTCCTTGGTTCTTTGAAGTGCGGCTATTGATTTGTCAATCTGATCGATAGCCGTCTGGAACTTTTCACTCGCTAATCTGTAGTTACGCCCGAACTTATCCTTGAAGTCAAGAAGTTTATTCTCGAAATTTGTGATGTCAATTGAATGATTGCGAGCAATTATTAACTCTCGCTTGTATTCCAACGACTTTTTAGCCGCATTGCTAAGCAGTGTGATGATAGGCATGAAGAACTGTGGACGTATTACATACATTTTTGGATACTTATACGACACATCTACGATGCCATTGTTGTATAGCTCGTTCTCGGGATCAAGCAAAGATACCAACACGGCATATTCGCAACCCTTAGCCCGACGGTCAGCATCCAACTTCTTTAAGAAGTCCTCATTCTTGTGTTTTGTGGCAGTTTCGTCATTTTCGTTCTTCATCTCAAACATGATGGAGATATACTCGGTATCACCGTCATAATCACGGAAGATGAAATCTCCTTTACTACCTTGCGAGATGTCGTTATCCTTCTCGAAATAGGCGTTTGGAAACAGTGGACGCATCTGACCATTGAAGATGTTACTGCAGTGAACTTCAAGGGTCTCACCAATCATCTTGGTAGACATCTTGAGTTTCATATCTTTGTAGTAATCAACTTGCTCCCGAGCTAGTTTTAGTTTTGTTTCATATTCATCTCGGATGGCAGCTTTCTGTAGCTCTGCTTCATTTTTGGCGAGGGTATTTATGCTTTTCAGTTCGGCAATCTCTAAATCCTTGGAGCTACGTAGAGCATTGAGTTCCTCATTCTTACGGTTGAGATACTCGTTTATTTCCTCTTTTACCTGCATTACGGCTTTTTCTTTCTCAGCCTTATTAAGCTGTATGGTACTTTTCAGAGATGCTATCTCGAGGTCCTTGGCAGAAATGGCTTTGTCAATCTCTAGGCGGGATCGTTCTTCCATGTTGTCAATGTTTGTCTTGAGGTGGGCGATCTCCTTCTCCTTCTCGAGAATAACCTTCTCCTTGTCGCTGAGTTTCCGGCTAAAGTCTTCTTTTACAAGTAAGTCTTTCGCTTTTTGTTCGGCAGCATGTATGCACTTCATCTCGTCGAGGCGACGATTGAGTTCTTGTTCAAACTCTGCATTCTTTACCTGATTTACAATAGCAGAATAGTCGGCTTCATCGACTGTAAAAATGTTTCCACACTTAGGGCATGTTAGATTTTTCATCTTAAGTTGTTTTTATTGTTTTTCATCAGTTGCATATTAATGACATATGTGACAACCTGCCAGGTTAAAATATGTCTCAATCTCGTTTGTTGAGAGTTTTATGAGCCATATAGGAATTAGACCGCACGGGCATGAAAATACTTTTCGTCTTCTTTCTCGGTGAAGTGCCCGTTGATGTCAATATAGCCACTGACACCATCCTTAACAACAATAAGGTATTCACCTTCATCTAGCTCGGAGTTGTCATATATGGTCTCTGTTATGACATCGGAGTCAAGCATTGCGAAGCCTATCTTTCCATCCTTCGAGAACATGACAAGGTTATTCATGGGGAGAAATACTTCATCCATTTCTGTTGGTACAATGATGTGTCCGCTTGAAGTGGCCAACCCCTTCTTATCACCATTGACGAGGAGATAGTATCCATCACTGAATACGATGAAGTCGTAGTCAAAGCCTGTTATCGGAGTCCCTTTGCCATCGGGCTTTATAAGGGCAACCTTATTGTTAATGATAACAGGATGTGCGATATGTCTAAAACTATCTACAAAAGTATAGACCACATCATCATACTTTGCGGGCAGAAGTATCTCACCAGCGGCATCTTTAACTCCTCGCTTGCCGTTTTTCTCGAAAATTTTGGTAGAGATATCATATTCCTGCTCAAAGGCGTGAATCTGGTCATAGTCGGCTTGGCAGTAAGCGTTCTTCTGCATTTGACGATACTGCATAATCTGCTCTGTAGTCGGTTGTTTCTTCATAGTCACAAGTTCTTGGTTAAAGTTAATAATTTGTTTTATTGCTTATACATGCAAGTTTGCAATACGTTACATCAGCACGAGCGATATTTATCAACGTTAGAACCCAATCCTACGTCTAACCCCCTCTTGTTTAATGCATTCATCATTGCAAATCGAGATTATCTTTTCCATACTGGTAACAGTGCCTGAGAGTATGTAGTCTACGTCTAGTTTGCGCGAGATATTTTCAATCTGTCCTCCTGTGAAACTGAATTTGGAGGCCAATGTTTGAGCGTCATCTTCGGTAACGACATCTACCATTGACATCCATATCTTAGCCTTTACTGCGGTTGAGGGGACTTGAAACTGAATTTTATAAAGGAAGCGTCTCTCAAATGCCGGGTCAAAGTTTTCAGTCAGGTTAGTGGTGGCTATCAAGATGCCGTCAAGAGTTTCCATCTCCTGAAGAATGATATTTTGAATAGCATTATTAGTTTTGCTGGCAGGACTGTCCTCTTTCAATCTCCTGCCGAAGATAGCGTCAGCTTCGTTGAATAGCAGGATGGGGGCTATGGGGCTATCATTCACGATATTGCGGTATGAATTGAACACTTGCTTTATGTTCTTTTCACTATCTCCCACCCACTTACTTCGAAGTTTACTCATGTCAACAATGAAGATGTTTCTGCCTGTTTCTCTTGCTATCTGCATCACGGTTTCTGTTTTGCCCGTTCCTGCAGCGCCGTAAAACAGACAACAGAATCCGCAGCGTAACCCTTTTTGGTTAAATCGCTCGCGCACCTGCGAAAATTTCTCTTCGCAGAGTAGGGTGGTGAGATTATGCACCTGTGCGGCCTCCTTGTCATTGTAATACATATTTTTAGTGCGGATGTTGGAATGGATAATCAGTTCATCGGTCGGGATACTTGCTATTGGTGTAGAGTTATTTATGCCAAGGTCGGCTAAAAGTTTATTCAAGACAGGCTCTGGAACTGTGAAAACCTCTCGGTTTTCGAGTCCATCAACACATTGAAATTCCAGTAATCCTTTCTTTTGAAGGTTACTCTCACCTTGTTGCATAGCGTCAAAAAGAGGGTTTGACAGCCCCATAGAATTATTAAGAAGCTTTGAGAACTCATCAATGGTAAAATAATTTTCACCAAAAGCAATATTTCTATGGAGCATGTAAAACATAAGTAATATTTCATCTGGGTCATCCATTTTGTTGATTCCTAACTGGATTACGGTTTCGACGAATTTATTCTCGACATTGTTGTTCATAATGTCAAATATCTCATTCAATCCTATATCCGAGGGCATAACATCATTTACAATATCTCCAAAAATATTGTGAAGCCTGCTAAATATGGTTCTTGTAGAAAGTCCACTCAATGGCTCAGGCTCAATAGGGGTGTTGTTTTGGATAGCCTTTACTACCGAATTGCTGACACGATATCCATAACTGCCATTCTTTCGCCTCCTTACAACTACAAGCCTCTTTTCAGCCAATTTTTCTATATCCTTTTGAATCCAAGGAAACGTATTTTGCTGACACCTAAAGTTGATATCAGATCTTTGGTTGAAGCAAGATCATCCCCCGATTTCTCAAGTATGGTAGCAAATAGTGCGGCTTGCAGAGGTGTGATTTCTAACTTGTCGCATATGTATTTTATCTCGGCATTGTCGGTTGAAAGAAAGGTTTCCATGTTTGTACAATCAATTTCGCTAGCGATGAAATCGAGAGATGAAACCAATGTCATTGGGGCGGTTGCGACCATGTCGTTTGTCTGTTTGTTAAGGTTTGTATTCATGGGAAGCTCTGTTTAGTAATGGTGATTACTGCTTATATACGAAATGTTGTGCAGTGTTACACCGTAATGATGTTTTTTTTCATTTGTAATGGAAAATCAAAATAACTTCGTATCTTTGTTAAATAAACCACACTACACGATTATGTCTTTAGAAATCTCTTACTCAGAATTTTGTACGCGCTATTATGCCAGCGCCATGGAATTGGCTAACATGACAATTGCCACATACATAAAGAATAACGGAAGTATTAACCGCTATATTGATATTGATTTGGTTAAGCATATAGGTGTGTCGTTTGGACTGGAAAAGGTGTATAAAAAATATGATGTGGATAGGGCTGGCGCAGCATCACTAAAAACCTACATGTCGGTGGTTATACATAACTGCGTAATCAGTGAGTTAAAGAAGGCATGGACTGAAGTAAAGAGAAATCATCCTGAATTGGTTGGCGTTAAGACCAAGGATGATGCGAAGCGTCAAGGGCCTATGAATAAGGTTGGATCTCATGGTAACAATGCAGTAAAGCGTGAAGCTTATAGTTATATGGAGGCTAGCAGAATCCATGAACGAAAAGAGAAGATTATCGAATGGATGATGGAGTGTGTTAAGAAACTCCACCCTACAGATCAAGTGATTTTGAAGTTTTGGATGGATGGCGAGAGTAATTATGTAGAGAGAGTTCTTCATTTTCTCAACATAGAGAGTAATAGCAAATCCCAGCAGATGGTTAGAACTAGATGCCGTAGAGCCAAGCTCCAATTACAGCAGTTGATGGGAGGTGCAAAACCCGATTATAGGGATGTCTATATACCAACCGGAGAGTTTAGGAAGGATGCATTGAAAGAGGCGGTAGGAGACCGCAACCTTGAACGTCGTCGCGATAGGGCAATTAAGCGTCAGATGGCAACATATATAGATTATAGGCATATGTCGTCCAAATTATATGATAAACTTGTTAAATAAGATTCATTGTTAAGGCTCACGTCATTCATGGTGTGAGTTTTTTTTTTGTAATAAGCAGCACATATATCCGTATATGTAGTAAATATTTATAATATGGATAAAATGTGGATTGTAATCCCTGATGTGCATGGACGAAGATTTTGGAGAAAGGCTATCAAGGGAAACGAAGATCAGAGAATCATTTTCCTAGGTGATTATCTCGATCCTTATGAAACTGAGGGCATATCTTCGGAAGATGCGCACAGGGAATTGTTGGATATTATACAATTTAAGAAAGAGCATGCCGATAATGTTACTCTGTTGCTTGGAAATCATGATTTGGGATATCTTGCACCATATATATGTGAGTTTCGGCAGGATGTCCAAAGAAGGAGTGTTTATCACAGGCTTTTTTTAGATAATCTGTATCTTTTTGATATGGTCTATGAGGAAGATGTGGCCTGCCAGAAATTTCTGTTTTCACATGCCGGAATTAGGACTACGTGGCTTAAATCTAATGAATGGCTATTTGGAAATGGCGAGTTCAGCCCAAGTGAATTGAATGAACTCCTGCATAATGCCGCAGAGCGAGAAAATCTTTATTATGCTCTCGCCGACTCTTCTATATTTCGTGGAGGATGTGATGCGGCGGGTAGTGTTGTCTGGGCAGATGTTGAAGAATTTGTTTATAATAATGATGAACTGCCTGGGTATATACAGATCTTCGGTCACACACTTCATTATGACGGTGCATGGACTATCGAAAACCGGCTATGGTGTTTGGATTGTGGTAAGGGATTTTGCATCAAGGTAGATTCTGGTGGTGAGACTGAAATTTCAGCAATATAATTTGGTAGGCTGTGTTTTTTTTTTATATTTGCAAAATATAACCACAAAAAACTACCACCATTATGTTTGAACAAGAATTTGATTACCATGAGGCGTTCGAACGATTGCTTACATATTACTACGACGAATGCCCGGGGCGAATCATGCCATTATTCCTACTCTTTTTGGCTGCGAATAGTAAACCAAATCAACCCAATGTTTACATCGAGGAGAAGATTCGCAAGCCTTTAGATTGGAAGGATAAGCCTGAACAGCGTTATCAGAGTCCAATATTGTCGCAGTTTACTCAAGATGATGCCAGGGAGTTGGCTTCCACCGATCCTGCAGGAAACCATATGTTGGAACGTTGGGCATGTAACCAGATGGATCACATGTCAATTGTTGTGAATTGCCAAGATGAGGTGTGTAAGAAGATTAGAGCTCATTTCCAAAAAAGAGATGAGGCTCTTGGTGATAGTATGCACAATCGCAAGGCTCTATTCAATTTTGTGCAGGGCCTTGAGCGCATTCCTCATAAATTGTTGGAGGAGAATTATTTGCTGCTTGCATCCATGATTTTGAATAAGGCGCAGGTTCTTGATGAAATGGAGGATTATGATTTGGCTCAATTTGAGAAGTGGTTAATTAAGTCTTTGATTGGTGGCAATGTCACAGGTAATGTATTAAATGCTCAGGCTAAGTCGCCATTCCTGGCAGCTACCTATTCCAAAGCAAACATACTCACAGTGTCTGCAGGTCCTAATGCCGAGTTTGATTCTATGGTCAGCTATCTGATTACAAAGGGCAACGGATGCGATAATGTAAATTGTATTGCTTCTGAACGACCCTTTACTGTAGATGTAGATGGAGAGTATGACTTGGTTATTATGAACCGTGCTGCCCACAACCGCCACAACCAGCACTCTGATTGGCATGATTGTCTCAAGAATATCAAGGATAAGTTCTCTGATAGCGGTCGATTTGTTGGCGTCGTAGAGAATAAATATCTATTTGCGATGCTTGACAAGCAGACGTTGTTCCAGGAGTGCGTCAATAGCAAGGAACTGGATACTGTAGTCCTTTTGCCAAAGAAGTATGGCTACTCTATTGTGGCGTTAAACAAGGCCAAAAAGAATCCTGATATTGTCAAATTTGTTAATCTCTACAATGAAAGTCTCTCGGTTCATGAGTCAATGTATTATAAATATATAGTTAAGGGGCATTCCGCCAAGGCAAATATTGCATTGTTGCAACGAGCCCAATTCAAGATTGCGAGATTCTTTGATTATAAACTCCCCGAGATTGAAGGTTTCGAGTTGGTACCTTTGCGTAAATTCTTAAGACGTATAACACCATTATCATCTTTTGGCGTGAATAATTCGGGTCATGACGATGAAGTGTATGTAATCCAGCATAATCAGCAGAAACCATATAACCCATATGATGTTGAACTTAATCCGTTGCGTGTAAACACTTTCTCATTATATGACAAATACTACTATCTTGATGATTGTAGCCTTATAGTGAATCGCTCGGGTGCGTTGAAGGCACATCTATATGATGGAACATATTGCCCTGCATATGTAAAAGATGTGCTGGCTTTTCATATTCAACGCCATAAGATACTCCCTAAATATATAATCAACGAGCTCAGTAAGCCATACATACAGACCCAGTTAGAGCATTGGACCAGTTCTCCATATGGTATCCATTCTGAAGACGAGATTCTCGATTTAAGGATATATATTCCCTGCGTACCTGATCCTATAGCCAAGGAGGAGAAGGTTTGTGAAGGAGAACTTGACCAGAATATTCTGCCTAATGGTAAGACCATAATGAGCAACA
>JAFOHD010000038.1 GCA_017421945.1 Alistipes sp.
CATAGTTAAGTGTGTTAAGTTTAGAGGGTTGTCGTTGCTACAACCCCAAATTGTTTATAATTATGTTCATTGGATGTTAAATAATGTCTATGGCTCGACTCAATACTAAGCCAAATTAGCTGATTTTATGCGGTTTACATCCACAAAAACCGGTGTTGATAATTACCACAACCTGCTTTGTTAGTTTGTTGAAAACAATGATTTTGACCATACTTCAACAGATTAAATTATTTAACTTTATGATTATATATCCGTTGTTGAGTCCAACCTCTTCCCTCTCTTACAATATTAGCCACATATCATTAATAACTAACATGTTACACTCTACTACGAGAGCTTGGTCATAACCGAATCACAGTGCAAATATAATATGCGAAAATGCGTTTGTCAAGTATTTTAACAATAAAAATTCAATTATTTATTAAACATTTTGACGCATTTGCACACAAACCACTATTTATCAGCCTATTATAAAAATAAAAAATTTAACTCTCCAACACTTGTTTTGGTCATCCTTGAGCAAACCCAATTCTTTTCTCAACAATCTGCAACGGAAAGGGCAATAAATCCGATTATATTGTTATCTTTGCAAGTTGTATGCGCACTCGCGCGCAATGTGTATGCATAATGCGTGCATGATGCGCGCCCGCACGAGAAGCACGAGAAGCCCAAGAAAGCGGAGTTTACTTGGCTTAAATCAGTATTTCGCGGAGGGGGCGAGCGTAACACAGAAACCGCCTTTTTAGGCAAGCCGACATGAGTATGTTAGAGAAATTGGCAAAACAAACCGCAATCTATGGCATCAGCACAATAGTTGTCCGACTGTTGAGCTACCTGCTTACGCCCATCTACACCAGGGTGTTTGGGCAGGCGGCTTACGGCATCGTGACCGATGTCTATGCCCTGATTCCCTTTGCACTTGTAGTGCTTTCCATGGGCATGGAGTCGAGCTACTTCCGTTTTTCGGCCAAGGCCGAGGCCGAGGGGGGCAGCGAGGCCGACATCAAGGCCCGCAAACGCCATCTGTTTGCCACCACGTGGGGTGCTACGCTTCTTTCGTCGGCACTCTTTTTTGCGGTTGTCGCACTCTGTTGCAAGGATGTGGCACGCCTTATGGGCGAGGCCTATCACGGCCATACGGAGTACATACTGATGGTTGCTGCCATCATCTTCTTCGATGTGGCTACCATGATACCCTTCTCGCGTCTGCGTGAGCAGGGCAAAGCATTGAGGTTTGTCGCCCTGAAGGGATGTAATGTGGTTATAAATGTTTCTTTGGCAATCCTGTTCCAGGCTATAGGACTCTTCGACAGCGAGTTTGGCGTAGGGTGGGTGTTTGTCACCAACCTTGTGGCGAGCGTTGCCACCTTTGTGCTGATACTTCCCACCACCGAGCGCACGCTGCCACGCATCGACCGCCGGCAACTGCGCCGTATTCTCGCCTACTCCATGCCGCTGCTGATTGGAGGCATCGCCGGCACTGCCAATGAGTTCATCGACCGTCAGATGATTAAATACATCATCCCCGAGGATGCCATGGCGCAGCTTGGAGTCTATGGGGCCATCTGCAAGATTGCCGTTGTGATGACGCTCTTCACGCAGATGTATCGCCTCGCTGCCGAGCCTTTCTTCCTTTCGAACTTCAGCAAGGAGCAGTTTGTCGAGTCAAATGCTGCTGCGTTGAAATACTTTGTCATCTTCTCGATGATGATATTCCTTGGCATAGCCCTCTTCCGCGATGTGTTTGCCCTGATTGTGGGGCGTGACTTCCGCGAGGGTATCTTCATCCTGCCCGTCATCCTGGGTGGCAACGTGCTGGCGGGCGTGTGGCTCAACCTCTCGTTCTGGTACAAGCGCGAGGAGAAAACCCGCTATGCCATCTACGTCACATTCGTGGGATTGATATTCACCATCGCCATGAACCTCATACTGCTGCCACGCTGGGGATACTACGGAGCTGCATGGGCACGTTTTATTGCCGAGGGGGCCATGGTCGGCGTGAGCTACTATCTCAACCGCCGCTACTTCCCCACACCCTACGACGTGCGCCGCATGGCCGAGTATGTCGTGCTGGCCCTCGGTCTCTACTTTGCGGGCGAGTGGGCACTCTCTCTCCTTGGCAAGGGTGCTACGATGTGGGGCATCAACCTACTGCTCTTCACTGCCTATGCCGCCTATGCTGTGTGGCGTGAGAATATCAACCTCAAGGAGATGCTCCGTAGCATTGTAAGAAGAAAACGATAAAACCTTAAACTATATGAAAGTAAAGATTGTAAACCATTCGCGCTTTGCGCTTCCCGAGTATCAGACTCCGCTGTCGGCCGGACTTGACATACGTGCCAACCTCGACGAGAGCGTCACGCTCCACCCCCTGGAGCGAGCAATGATTCCCACAGGTTTGTATGTTGAACTCCCCGAGGGACACGAGATGCAGATTCGCCCACGCAGCGGCTTGGCTGCCAAGCATGGCATCACCGTACTCAACTCACCGGGCACCATCGATGCCGACTACCGTGGCGAGATAAAGGTCATCCTTGTAAACCTGAGCAACGACGCCTTTGTCATTGAGCCGGGCGAGCGCATTGCACAGATGATTGTTGCCCGCTATGAGCAGATTGAGTGGGAGAGTGTCGAGAGCTTGAGCGACACCTCACGCGGCGCAGGCGGCTTCGGCTCAACAGGCAAGTAGTGAGGATGTTAAAATTCAGAGATTCATGAAACGAATTATAATTTTTCTGCTTCTCGTGTCGCTGGCTGTTGCCTGCGGCAAGAAGAGCCCGAGTGTGAGCGATGCACACGTCAAGTTCACCACCACGATGGGAGATATCACCGTGCGTCTGAGCGACCTCACACCTATACACCGCGACAACTTCCTGCAACTCACCCAGGAGGGTTACTTCGATGGATTGCTCTTCCACCGCGTCATCTCCAACTTCATGATTCAGGGCGGCGACCCCCGCACCCGCAACATCTCGGGCAGCGAGTTTGACGCTGGCAGCGAGGAGTCGGGTGATGCGCGTTACTGGGAGAAGATTCCCGCCGAGATATGCTTCCCGCAGCTCTACCACCGCCGTGGCGCCCTGGCCGCAGCACGCGAGGGCGATGGGGTGAATCCCGAACGCCAATCCTCACGCACTCAGTTCTACATCGTGTGGGGCACCACCTTCGACAACCAACAGATGACACGCATGGAGCAGCATCTGGCCATGCAGGGCGTTGCACTCCCCTCGCACATCCGCCAGACGTACATGACCGAGGGAGGCACTCCCCACCTTGATGGGCAGTACACCGTCTTTGGCGAGGTTATCGAGGGGCTCGACATTGTCGGCAAGATTCAGGGCGTTGCCACCGACGACATGGACCGCCCCGTTGAGGATGTCAGGATTTTGAAGGCTGAGAGGGTAAAGTAACCCCAACATAAACAACAAGAATTATGCGCTTTGCAGATATCATAGGACAGGAGACCCTGAAACGTAAGCTCGCCGACAACATCGACCAGGGCCGCATCAGCCATGCGCAGCTCTTCACGGGCGAGGCAGGCGTGGGCACCCTACCCCTGGCCATAGCCTATGCGCAGTACCTGAACTGCACCAACCGTCACGATGGTGACTCGTGTGGTGAGTGCCCCAACTGCCGTCAGATAGCCGAGCTGGCACACCCCGACCTTCACTTTGTGTTCCCCGTGAACAAGCAGGGCAAGAAGAGTGGCGAGGTGGTGCTGAGTCAGCACTTTATGCCTCTGTGGCGCGAGATTATGGAGAACACGGGCGGTTACTTCACACGCGAGCAGTGGGAGGAACGTCTCAACCTCGGCAAGACACTACAAGGCATTATCTCGGCAAAGGAGGCCGACGAAATCATACGCCGTCTCTCGTTCAAGAGCTTTGAGTCGGAGTACAAGATAGTCATCATATGGCAGGCCGAGGCCATGAACGACGAGGCTGCCAACAAGATACTCAAGATTCTGGAGGAGCCGTGGGAGAAAACCCTCTTCCTGCTCATTACCGAGCGTGCAGACCGTCTGCTGCGCACCATCACCTCACGTACGCAGGAGGTATCTGTCCCCAAGATTGACACAGCCTCGCTTCAGAGCATAGCGAGTGGTGTGGCCGACGATGTGCAACGTCAGAACATGGCACGTCTGGCGAGTGGAAACCTTATTGAGATGCGCCGCCTTGCAGGAGGTGAGGAGGATGCAGCGCGCAAGGAGAGCTTCGACCTCTTCTGCCGCCTGATGCGCCTGTCGTACAACGACAAACACCTTGAGCTCATTGAGTGGGCTGACGATGTAGCCTCTCTCTCACGCGAGCAGCAACGCTCACTGCTTCACCACTCGGCGCGCCTTTTGCGCGAGAGCTACATGCTGCATGCAGGACTTGGGCGCATAAGTTACCTGTGGGGCGAGGAGGCAGCCTTCTGCAATAAGTTTGCGCCCTACATCGGCAACCAGAATGTGGAGTTCATCCTGGGCGAGATTGAGAGTGCGCTGCGACAGATAAACCAGAACGGCAATGCGAGGATTGTCTTCACACACTTCGCATTGGCGGTAAGCAAAACCATCAACCGCCTATGAGTCACCGTGTGACACTGCTTTTGGGCGGCAACAAGGGCGACATGTGTTCGGCACTACGGCGAGCTGTGGAGTTACTCGAGCAGCGTGTGGGCGAGGTCGTGGCCACCTCGCGCATCTACCGCAGCCAGGCGTGGGGCTTCCATGCCACGGAGCAGTTTCTCAATCAGGCTGTTGTGCTGCACACCAACCTTGAGCCGGAGCCTCTGCTCGATGCCACGCAGGCCATTGAGTGCGAGCTTGGGCGTGACCGCCGTGCCGAGGCCGAGCAGAAAGCCGCATGTGGCGAGCGTTATTGTTCGCGCACGATGGATATTGACATCATGTTCTACGACAGTGAGGTCATCTCCACCCCCCGCCTTCAGGTGCCTCACCCCCTGATGCAGGAGCGGGCATTTGCACTGGAGCCTTTGTGTGAGCTTATGGAGGAGTTCCGACACCCCACATTGGGGCTCACTTTACGAGAGTTGAACGAGAATTTGAAACAACGATAATATGAAACGAGTATTGATATTTATCACGGCTGTGATTGCGGCGAGCCTTATGTGGGGTTGCTTCAAGGATGTTGTTGATTACACCATCTACAACACCGCCATCTACGAGCAGACAAGCTCTGATGGTGATTTTCTCCCCGCAACCGATGTCGAGACCTATGCCTACTGGGTCGATACCACCGAGTGGAGGATTGCATCGTGGGAGGATGCCGTGGCACACCGCATCACCAACAAAATCACGGGCGAGCAGAAGGATACACCCGATGCCTTCGGTACGTTCAACGCCTCGGAGAGCTACCAGAGCAGCATACGCCTCAACCACTCGGCCATGATTATCATGGTCTGCCCTCAGGCCAAAGTTTACGCCTACCGCAAATATGAGCTTCCAGAGAATCTCGAGCATGTACTCACCAAGCTCTACATTGCCACATGGCGTCCCAGCCACAGCACGGCAGGCTGGCGCATAGTAAACCCATTTTACGCTCCACCCACAGCCGACAACGACCAAGAGTAATCTCATAAACACGATATGATACGCAAACCACTACATACACGCCTGCTCACACTCTGTGTGCTACTGCTTTTTGCAGGCGCATTCTTCACCCGCTGTGCCTCGATAGGAGCCCCCACAGGAGGCCCTCGCGACAGCATTCCACCCGCAGTGCTGGGTTCCATGCCCGAGCCTTTCACGACCAACTTCAACGAGGAGAAGATTTACATCACCTTCAACGAGTATGTGCAGCTCAAGGAGCAGCAGAAGGAGCTCTACACATCGCCCGAAATGAAGAAGCCCCCCAAACTCCAGCTTCGCGGCAAGAGCCTTGTCATCGAAGTTGTGAAGGACTCGCTCCTTCCCAACACCACCTACGCCATAGAGTTTGGAGCCACGGTGGCCGACAACAACGAGGGTAATCCTCTGCATGGTCTGCGCTACGTGTTCTCTACGGGCGATAAGATTGATTCATTGCTCATGTCGGGCTACACCGAGGATAGCCACAAGGGCGACTCGCTGGGGCGCGCCTTCATCTACTTCTTTGAGGCCGACAGCATCGAGAAGCCCGACGAGTACGACTCCACCATGTTCAAGTATAAGCCTTCGAAGATTGCCCGCTCGCAGAAGAACGGCATCTTCATTGCCCAGAACCTCAAGCCGGTGAACTACCGTGTCTATGCCTTCTGGGACAGCAACGACAACAAGAGCTACGAGCCTTCGATTGACAAGGTGGGCTTCCTCGACCAGGAGTATAATCCTGCCAAGATGCCCGGCTTTGCCATCTGGTACGACTCGCTGCGCCGCTACCCCTCGGCCGAGCCGCAGCTCTACTTCCGCATGTTCCAGGATGTGAGCTTCGCCCGCCAGTCGTTGCAGGAGTCAAAGCGTACCGACTGCCACCGCATCGAACTTCAGTTCTCGGCGGCACACCCCGACATACGCAAGCTCACCATTGACGAGGTTGCCGACGACAAAATCATCATCGAGCCCCTCACCCCAGGGCGTGACACCCTGGCCCTGTGGCTCAACGTACCCTCGGAGAGCCTGCCCGACACGCTCCATGCCCACATCACCTACATGAAGCACGACTCGGTGCGAGTGTTGCAGGAGCATAGCGAGGATTTGAATCTGGTGTGGCGACTCATCGAGAGCCGCGACCAGGAGCGTGAGCGTGAACGCCTCGAGCGCGAGAAAAAGAAGGCCGAGGAGCAGGGCAAGCAATGGATTGAGCCCGAGCGACCCTCAACCTTCAAGTTTGAGGGTTTGAAACCTGACATTGAGGTTATCCCCGACGAGAATATAGCCCTGAACTTCGCCACGCCCCTCACGCGTTTCGACTCTACCCGCTTCGAGCTTATCTCGTGGAGCGAAATGAAGGACACCCTGCGTGAGGAGATTACCTTCCTGCCCGATTCGGTGAGTCCCCGCAAGTGGCAGCTGAAGAGTAAATGGGAGGTGAATCGCAAATACCGACTCCACATACCTACCGATGCGCTGACCGACATCACGGGCGAGGGCAATGACTCGCTGGATGTGAACATTACAGTGGCCGACATCGAGAAGTTCGCCACTCTGATTCTTGACATCAAGCCCGTTGCGGCGGGTGATGAGTACCTTGTGCAAATCACCGACGCCTCGGGACGCCTCGTGCGTGAACTTCCTCACTTGGGTGAGGGCAGGCACACCATAAACTACATTCCTGCGCAGGATTTGAAGATGCGCATCATCGAGGACAAGAACCGCAACGGCCGCTGGGACGGCGGTAACCTCGTTGAGCGTCGCCAGAGCGAGCGTGCCGAGTTCTACAAGAACGACAAGGAGGAGGAGCTCTTCACCACCAAGACAGGCTGGGAGTTTGAGTTCGTGCTCGACATGAACTACCTCTTCACGCCTATCACTATGGAGAAATTGCAGGAGCGTCTTGACAAGCGCGAGATGCAGCGACTTATCAAGGTCGAGGAGGAGCGCCGCAAGGCCAAGCAAATTCAGCAGCAAACCAGCGGTCACAACCACGGCGGTGGCGGCATGTTCGGCGGTGGCGGCGGCATGGGCGGCATGTTCGGCGGTGGCGGCACAGGTGGAATATTTTAATTGACTGAGTATGAGAAAAGAGATTATAAGGCTATCATTATTGTTGTGTGTGACACTATGTGCAGTGTCGGCAGCGGCGCAGCACACCTTTGGTGTGTCGGGCGGCGTAGGCTCGGCTACGGCACGTTTCTATCCGCTTGAGGAGACTCGCTCGATATTTGGAGGCAAGAACTTCGGACTCTCGTGGCGTTACTACTCGCTGCCCCGCTTTGTGGGAGCTGTGGGTGTGGACCTTGAGTATATGCAACGTGGGTTCTCTTATGGCTACACCTACACCTCTACCATTGACGATAATGGTCTGGAGCAGCGCGAGTACTCATACTACACGCGCAACATGAACACCATCATGCTCCCCATAGTGTGGCAGCCTCACGTTTACCTTGCCAAGAACCATGTGCGTCTGTATCTTGAGGCAGCCCTCACCTTCTCCTACAACTTCGGCGGAGAGTGGGATTATGACGACACGGGCGATAAGGGCAAGTACGACTGGCGTCTGGAGCGTGACAACCGCTGGAACTACGGCTTGGCAGGCGGTGGAGGCTTCGCCCTGCTGTTTGGTCGCTATGAGGTGGGTGTGCGCGCACGTTACTACTTCGGCTATGCCGACATCCTGCGCAACCGCAACAAGTATTACAACAACGCCACCGACGGCCTTGAGAATCCATTCTACTACACGCCACTGCGTTCACCACTCGACAACATCAACTTCAGCGTGACGCTGGCCTACCGTTTCAACAAGGAGGGCTTCACCGAGTGGACCTACAAACCCAAGAAGGAGAAACGCTCACGCGACTTTAACTTCAAACAAGCAGAAGCAAAGAGATAAAACATAAACATTCATCAATATGGAACAACAGACAACCACACGCCAGCAAAAGATTGCGCGCCAGATTCAGCGCGACATGGCAGAGATTCTGCAACGTGACGGCGCAGCCATAGCTGCTGGCTCAATGATTACAGTCACCACGGTGCGCGTATCGCCCGACTTCGGCTATGCCAAGGTCTATTTCAGCATCTTCCCCTTTACCAAGAGCGGCGAGGTTATGGAGGCCCTGGAGAAGAACAACTGGCTGCTGCGCCGCGAGCTGGGCAAGCGCATACGCAACCAGCTCAAGGTTGTGCCCGAGTTGCAGTTCTTCCTTGACGACTCGCTGGAGTATATCGAAAACATCGACTCTCTGCTCAAGGAGTAAGAAGTAATCCCGCCCATGAAGTTGCAATATGCAATAGCAGCCCGTTATGTACGCTCACCCAAGTCGCACTCGGTGATAAACATCATCTCGGGCGTGAGTATGGTTGCGATGGCTATCCCCGTCGCTGCCATCATACTGCTGTTGTCTATATTCAACGGGCTGGAGAGCATGACCTACGACCTCTATCGTGCCATTAATGCCGACCTGAAGATAACCCCCTCGCAAGGCACCACCATAGCTCTTGAGCGACTTGACACCACTGCCCTGGGGCAGGTGCCGGGCGTTGAGGCCTACACGCTGGTTTTAGAGCAGAGTGCCCTGGCCGAGGCTGATGGGCGACAAACCATCGTCAGCCTGAAGGGCGTGGACAGCAACTTCAGCCGCGTGATTGCCATCAAGGAGAAGCTCTATTGGGGCACCTTCACCACCTCACTCGACGACAAGGAGTGCATAGTCGTAGCGCATGGTGCAGCACACGATTTGGGGCTCTTGAGCCAATCCTCGCTGGGTGAGCACATCTCGCTCTATGCCATCAACCGCAAACGCTTCTCGTCGTTGCTGCCCGTTGGTGGATATAGCCGCAGCGATATGCCCATGACGGGAATTTTCGCCATTGACCAGGATAACAGCCATCAGTTATACACCTCGCTGCGTGCTGCCCAGCGACTCTTCAACTACCCCGACCGCATCAGCTCTGTTGAGCTGAAACTTCAATCTGGAGCCGATGCCGATGCTGTCAGCAAGCAGCTGCAACGGGTGTGTGGCGAGGAGTTCAGTGTCAAGACACGCTTTCAGAGTAACTCCATCTACCGATTGATGGCACTCGAAAAGTGGGGCGTATTCTTCATCGCCATGGTGGTCATGGCCGTGGCATCACTTTCGATTGTAGGCACGCTGGTTATGGTCATCATTGACAAGCGCGACGACATCGAAACCCTGCGCACGCTGGGAGCCTCACACCCGCTCATCGAGCGCATATTCCTCGGCGAGGGTAACCTCATGGCACTCATCAGCCTGACTATAGGCGTGGTGCTGGGTGTGGTGCTTGCACTTGTGCAACAACACTTTGGGCTCATAAGGCTCAACACCGTAACGCTCATGGTCGATGCCTACCCCATCGAGCTACAGCTTGTGGATGTACTGCTCACCATCGTAGTCTATGCAATCATTGCGTGGGGCATAATCCGCCTCACGGTGCGCAAGACGCTTAAACAAACCGTAAAATCATCATTCAATGAGACAAATATATAACATACTCCTTCTCCTGGCGACGTGCTTTGCCATGCTCGCCTGCAACTCACCCAAGATTATCCCCGATAAGGTGCTTGCCAACATCTTTCACGATGCCATGCTTGTGAATGCCTACCTGCAACAGAATCCCCACATGAAGAAGGATTCGCTCAACTTTTACGAGCCCATCTTTGCCAAATATGGCTACACTACCGAGGATGTCCACTACACGGTCAATAACTTCGCACGCCGCAAGAGTGCCAGCCTGGGCAACGTGACCGACCACATGGCCGAGGTGCTTCGCCAGCAGAGCGATGCGTTGCATGAACTTGTCACCAAGCAAGATACCATCGACAACGTGGCCGAGCGTCGCTCGACAATCCTGCTGCTGCACGACACCGCAATCGTAGCCAAGACCGAGGCCGACACCGCCCTGCTGCAAATCGCCGTACGCCACGCACGCAAGGGCAACTACAAGATTACAGGCTACTACACGCTCGATGCCGACGATAAGGGCATAGGGCGTCGCTATGGTGTGAGCTGGAGATGCGGGGATTCGCTTCTGCGTTCCATAAACTCCTTCCCGATGTTGCGTGGCCGCAGGGGCTCTATAAACATCGATGTGTGGCTGGGCGAAAACGACACTCTTGCCGACCAGCTCTACATCGACTTCACACGCTTCAACATGCGCAAGCACCGCCTGAAGAAGACGCCGCTGACCATCCACGAGCTGAAGGTGACCTACTCCGAACATAAGGACGATGCTCTGCAAAGACTCTTCAACCAGCAGTCGATGATGCGCATCTTCGCCGACACAATGCTCAACTTCAGGGTTGATACTCTCGCCTCGGCCGAGATTGACACCCTCACAACTACTAACGCCGAGTAACCATGCGCCGCATCGCTGCCCACCATCTCATCTCGCGTGGCGAGGTCATAGCGCGCCCACTTGTGGAGTGCGACAGCGAAGGTCGCATCATGAGCGTAGAGCAGTGGCAGAGGCTCGACAACATACCCCACGTTGAATTCTACTCGGGCGTACTGTGCCCGGGCTTTGTCAATGCCCACTGCCACCTTGAACTCTCCTACCTGCGTGGAGCTATCGAGCAGGGCACGGGATTTGGCGGGTTCGCACGCGCCATAGGCATGGTCCGAGGGCAGTACACCATGCAGCAGCGTCAGCAGGCCCTTGCCGCCGCCGATGCCCAGATGTGGGCCGAGGGTGTGCAGGCCGTTGCCGACATCATCAACGACGACAGCTCGCTTGAACATAAGCAGCGCAGCAACATACGTTATCGCAACTTTGCCGAGTTGTTCGGTCTCAACACCCCTGCCGATTCCATGAATCATCTGCTCGGCCACCCCGCAACCACACTCACGCCCCACTCCACCTACTCGCTTCAGAGCGCAACGTTTGCTTCGGCATCCGAGGCTGACACCCTCTCACTACACTTCATGGAGTCGCCCGACGAGGAGGCTCTGTATCGTGGCGAGGGCTCGCTTGCAGCATGGTATGAGCGCATGGGCTGGGAGTGCGACTTCCTGCACTACGGCTCGCCCGCACGAAGAGTCATAGGGCAGCTTACGCCCGACAAGCGACTGTTGCTGGTGCATGGTTGCTGCATGACTCAACACGACATAGAACTGCTACACCGTCACTTCACCCACAAGCCCACGTTTGTCGTCTACCCGCAGTCAAACCGCTACATATCGGCGTTGCGCCCCTGCATCGAACTGCTCATAAAAGGCAACTGCCACGTGGCCATAGGCACCGATTCGCTGGCGTCAAATCACAACCTCTCGATACTCGAGGAGCTGAAACTCCTGCCCGAACTACCACTCGCCACGGCCTTGGAGTGGGCCACATGGGGTGGTGCTACGGCATTGGGCATGGAGGCCGAGATAGGCAGCATCGAGATAGGGAAGCGCCCCGGAGTGGTACTCATCGAGGGCGTAGAACAATGCGACGGCGAACTCCGCCTGCTGCCCACAGCACGCTCACGCCGCCTGATATAACATTGGTGACAAACATAAACTTTTTATATATGGAACTGAAAGAGATTTTAACAAAGCGTCGCAGCACACGCAAATTCCTCCCAACCGCCGTGGAGCAGGAGAAGCTCCAGCGCATAGTCGATATGGCACTGACAGCCCCCTCGTCACGCAACACACGTTCTACACGACTGCTGGTTGTAACCGACAAGGCGATGCTTGAGAAGATGTCCTCAATGCGCGACTACGGCTCGGCGTTCATGAAGGATGCCACGGCAGCCATACTCGTCATGGGCGACAAGCAGGCAAGCGACTTGTGGCTCGACAACTGCGTCATCACCGCCACCATCCTCCAGCTTGCCGTTGTGGATGAGGGTCTGGCATCGTGCTGGGTGCATGTGAACGACCGCCCCTGCCTCAAGGACGAGCCCGAGGGTGCGAAGGCCGACGACTACCTGCGTGAGTTACTCTCGCTGCCCTCGCATTACGGCATTCTGTGTGCCGTAGCACTCGGTTACTCCGACTTTGAGCCCAAGCCTCTGCCACCCTACGAGGGCGAGGAGCGCGTGATGTGGAGATAGGCTTCGACACATAGCAAAAACAAGGGCTGCAACCACGACGGTTTGCAGCCCTTATTATATATGTATGCCTTGCGCACGATGGCGCACAATGCCTACGCCAGACTCTGCATCTCAATAAGCTTGGCATAGATGCCATTCTTCTCCATCAGCTCGGCATGCGTGCCCTGCTCGGCTATGCGGCCCTGGTCGATTACTATGATGCGGTCGGCATTGTGAATTGTCGATAGGCGATGAGCTATGACCACCGATGTTCTACCCTCCAGCAGCGACGTGAGGGCATCCTGCACCAGCTTCTCACTCTCGGTGTCGAGAGCCGATGTAGCCTCGTCAAGAATGAGTATCTCGGGGTTACGCAGCACGGCACGCGCTATGCTCAATCGCTGACGCTGACCTCCCGAGAGCTTCATGCCGCGGTCACCCACATTGGTCGAGTAACCCTGCTCGGTCTGAAGGATAAAGTCGTGAGCGTTGGCAATCTTCGCCGCTGCCACAATCTGCTCGTCGCTGACATCCTCGCGACCCATGGCTATGTTGGCACGTATGGTGTCGTTGAAGAGTATGGTGTCCTGCGACACTATGCCCATCTTCTCACGCAGACTCGCCTGCGTGTAATCTGTCAGAGGCTTGCCGTCGATAAGTATCTCGCCCTCGGCAGGGTCGTAGAAACGTGGTATAAGCTCGCTCAGCGTAGATTTTCCGCCTCCCGAAGGACCCACCAGAGCCACAGTCTCGCCCTTGCGGACGCTGAACGACACATTGTGCAACACCTCGCGCGAAGAGTCGTAGCCAAACGATATGTTCCTGAACTCGATACCCTCACGGAACTCCTCCAGAGCTACGGCATCGGCCTTGTCCTGCACCTCGCTCTGGGCATCAATGATAGAGAATATACGCTCACCTGCGGCTATACCCTGATTGATGTTGGCAAACTGGTCGATGAACGAGCGCAGCGGACGTGTGAGCTGCGAGAAGGCGGCTATGTAGGCCACAAATCCCGATGCAGTCATCAGCCCCTTCATCACCAGCGAGCCGCCAAACACCAGCACAACCGATATGGCTGTGATGCCGAGGAACTCGCTCATGGGTGATGCCAGCTGCTGCTTGCGAGCCATCGAAAGCAGTATGCTCGACATCGAAGCGTTTATCGTGCGGAACTTTTCGCTGATATATTCAAATGCGTTGTAACTCTTTATAGCCTTCACTCCCGAGAGCGACTCCTCCATCACGCTCACCATCTCGCCCATCTGCTGCTGTCCCTTAAGTGCGGGGTGGCGCAGACGCTTCACTATGCCGCCGATGATAAGTGCAACGACGGGCAGATAGAGGATTGAGAATACGGTCAGCTGCCACGAGATGTTTATCATCATGGCCACATATCCGAATATAAGAAATGGCTCACGGAACATCACCTGCAAGGTGTTGGTGATGCAGAACTGCACCACTGCTACATCGGCGGTGATTTTCGACATCAAATCGCCCTTGCGCTGGTCGCTGAAATAACCCACGTTCATCGACATCGTACGCTCGAACATCTCGTTACGCATGCGTTGCAGAGTGCGTGTGCGCATGGTCTCCACGGTCATCGAGCCCAGGTAGCGGAACAGGTTGCTCAGCACGTTACACAGAATGAGTATGGCCGAGAGCAGTGCCAGCAGGCGTGTGGTGAGAAACTCCGTGCCGAAGATGGCTGTGTAGAGGTAGTTGATGACACCATCCAGACACTCGGTGTTAAGCTCAATGGCGGGCAGCTCATACGTAGGCTTAAAGACGTAGCCCTCCGAGAAGAGTGTTCCCACGATGGGGATAATCATCGTATAGGTGAAGGTGTTGAACAGAGCATGCAGCACCGAGTAAAAAAAGTATGGCGTAGCATAGCGACTCAAGGGCTTGGCAAAACCCAGCAGACGCAAGTAAGTAGCCATCATCGATTTCTTCATTTTCAAGTAAATTAAGTTGTTTAACTACGCCAGCAAACCCTCTGCGGCAAACTCCTCAACCGAGCGTTCAAAGTGGGCAATGGTCTCGGCCATCGACACGAAGGACTTTCCTCCCGCAGCATTCTTGTGGCCTCCACCCTGGAAGTAACGGTTGGCAAAGAGGTTCACATCCACATTACCACGCGAGCGCAACGACACGCGTATGAAATCCTTATGCTCGATGAAGATAGCCGACATGCGCATCTTCTTAATCGTGAGCGGATAGTTCACGAAACCCTCGCTGTCGCCCTGCTGGAACCAGAAGCGGCGCATCTCCTCCTCTGTAAGCGACATATGCGCCACGGTACCCTTGCGCAGGGTCTTCATCTTGCGGTTTATGGTATAGCCGAACAGGCGTGCGCGCCCCTCGGTGAACGAGTTATAGACGTTGTTGTAGATTTGAGGTATGTCAATTCCCGTGGCACACAACACCGCCAGCGACTGATAGAGGTCGGGCGTAAGGTGCGAGAACGAGAAGTTACCCGTGTCGGTCATCATACCCACATACAGCACCTCGGCCTGCGAAGCCGTAATGCTCTGCGCTCCCCACAATGCTTCCATAACCTTGTAGATGAGATATGAGGTGCTCGACGCCTCGGGATATGAGAACATCACATCAAACTCCTGCGGAGGATTAAGGTGATGGTCTATAAGTATGCGCTTGGCCGAAGTGTTTCCTGCTATAAGTTCACTCAGCGGAGCATCCAGACGCTGCAACGAGTGGAAGTCGAGGCAGAAGATAAGCTCGGCCTCGGCAACGGCCGCATGGGCACGCTGCGCCTTGTCATCCTTGAAGATGATCATCTGGTCAATGCCCGTCATCCACTCCAGATAGTATGGGAAATGGTTGGGCACTATGCACGTCACCCTGTGACCCTGCTTGCGCAGAGCCTCGGCCCACGCCAGCGACGAGCCTAAAGCGTCACCGTCGGGATTGGTGTGTGATAAAACCACAACATTGCGAGACTCGCACTCCACAAGCCCTCGCAATGTCTGTATATTTTCTTGCGATATAATCATATCGTACAATTTTTTCTTATTTATTCTACTTCCAGCTCCACTACTTCCTCCGAGCGCACGTACATACCCATAGCCTTGGGCTTGGCAATCGTTGCCACCTGGTAACGGCCCTCGCCGCCTGAGCGTGTGACTCCCGCTGTCGGCAACCTGAAGATTTTTCCCTCGGCCGACGATGTTGAGAATATTGTACCACCCAGGATTTTCGCCACAGTCTCACCCAGGGCTATATCCACAAGATAATTACCCCAATCACCACCAACCTCTGGCATAGGATACCAACGCAGAGCCTCGCGCACATCTTCATCGGTAATCTGATCACGCAGTCTGTCGAAATCTACATCTGCCGCAATTCCGTCAGAGAAATCCACATCATAGCCAGGGAATACGTTCATGAAGGTGATAGGCGCAAACTCATAATATACGCTACCGTACTGCACAACACTCACATCCATTCCGCAATCCTTACCCATAGTGCGCTTACCTATGGTCACGGCGTTTATACCCTGTGCACGCAAACCCATGATGAGCATCTCACTTGCCGAAGCTGTACCCTCCGAGGTGATGAAGTACACATTCTTCAAATCGAAGTGGGGCAGAGTCAATGTGGTTTTGTCGTCAAGGTCCACCTGCGACACGAAAAGTACCGGGCTATCACCCTCCTCATTCTTGGGGTGACGCTTCAGCGTAACCATCTCCTTGCCGACATAAGACTCTGGCAGGAGCATACTTGCGAAGTACGATGACGTATCCACCGAACCGCCGCCATTGGTACGCAAATCAATAATCAAATCGGTTGCTCCGGCCTTCGAGAGTTCATCAATGGCAGCTATAAGCTCGCTGTCGAAGTCACTATCGAAGGTAAGGTATGATATGTAACCTATCTTCTTGTCACCAAACTCAAATCCGTTTGCCTCGTTCTCCTCAAGCAAGCCGCTGAAAGCCACCGGAGAGGCATAGTATCCACCCGATGCAAGAGAGTAGGTTACCAACCGACTCTCGCCCTGGGCATCCGTCTCCTGCACACCCAGCGAAATAGAGCTTGACGACGATTGCTGAATCATGTTGAAAAGATTCTGATAATTCGAACTTGTTATATTCCGACCATCCACCTGCTTGATTATGTCACCTCGTCTGAGGCCTTTGTCGTAGGCTGGTGAATCAGGATACACGTGGTCAATAAGGAATGCATAGTTCGAACTATTGGTGTAGGCTATCACCGTGTAACACAACTCAATACCAAAGCCCTGCGTTGACGAAGCCCTTGTTGCAGCCTTGGTTGCAGCCTTGGTTGCTGAGTATTTTATGAGATATGAGAACAGATGCCAGCCGTCCTCGGTCTGGTAGCCGTCATCCTCATTCACTTTCACATTTCCTTCATACCACTTCTTGCCTGTCAGAGCATCTGTAAGGAACTCTTTATCGGTTAATTTGTAGTTAATTTCACCCTCATTCTTAAGTTCATTATACTTGTCAAGCCAATAATATTCAGTCGACAGACGCTCATCCACCCACTCCACGATGGGATCAAAAGATATCTGCATCTGCATAATGGTCGCCAGCCTGCACGCCTCGTTCTGGCCTATGGTGATAAAAACATCAGCTTTTCGCGCAACTGCATCACTGGCTATATTACTCGTCAGCCTAAGTTTCAAGCCGCGCGAAACACCCTTCTCTCCACTCTCACCCGAGGTTATCGACAACCACTCGCTGCCATCGGTAGTGATTGTGTATGAGTCGCTGACGTTAAATACCAGCGACACACTCTGCGCATTACGATCCACACGCACCGAGGCTGCACCACTCTTATCGGTTGCAGTTTTTATAATCTTAAAACCATTCTCATTCACGGACATGCCATCATCTGATGAGTCTTTTGAGCAAGAGCTAAATACAAATGCTGACATCAAGAGGCCCACAACAAAAATGATTCTCACACATGCAAA
Organism: Alistipes sp.; assembly: GCA_017421945.1. Taxonomy (GTDB): domain Bacteria; phylum Bacteroidota; class Bacteroidia; order Bacteroidales; family Rikenellaceae; genus Alistipes. The sequence continues at coordinate 17,584 of JAFOHD010000038.1, forward strand.
AGAGAGTTTTCTCATAACCCTAATCTGTTAAAACTATTAACCATTATCAAGTTAGAATTTTCAAAGATAGTGATTTTTATTTATTTACCGCCATTTTTAATCGAAAAGTCACGACACAAACCTTTTATGCCACATTTGTCGCACTTTGGGTTGCGCGCCGTGCAGGTGTATCGGCCATGCAGGATAAGCCAATGGTGTGCAATGGGAAGCAGGTGTGAGGGTATGTGACGCTCCAGTTGCAGTTCGGTCTGAAGGGGTGTCTTTGCGCCGCGCACAAGACCTATGCGTGCCGCCACACGAAACACGTGCGTATCCACGGGCATCACCTCCTTCTGCCACACCACAGCACCCACCACGTTGGCGGTCTTGCGACCTACGCCGGGCAGACGCTGCAACTCCTTCAGGTCGCTGGGCACCTCGCCGCCGAACTCCTCCACAAGCATGCGCGCCATGCCTGCGAGGTGACGGGCCTTGTTGTTGGGGTAGCTTATGCTGCGAATGTAGGGAAATATCTCCTCGGCCGAGGCTTGCGCCATAGCTTCTGCGGTGGGAAATGCCTCAAAAAGCGCGGGTGTGGTGATGTTCACGCGCTTGTCGGTACACTGTGCCGAGAGAATCACCGCCACCAGCAGTTGAAAAGGATTCTCGTAGTTCAGTTCACTCTCTGCCACAGGCATCGCCTGCTGAAAGTAGGCTATCACGCCTTCATATCGTTGCTTTATTGTCATTTTATTATTCCGACCTTACGCAGCCACCGCTTCGCCAACAGCCCGTAGCCAGCTATGTTCAACAACAGTCGTGGCGAGCGGCAAACATCTCTCCACCAACGCCTTACATACTCCCTTGTGGAGCCGTCACGCGACAACACCCATAGAGCCACCTCCATGCGCTTGCGCTCCAGCCTTTCGATGTTGCGACCCGTACCCACCTTGTCATCCATCCACATCGATATATCCATCAGCGAGTCGCAGAAGGCTATGCGCCTGCTGAAGTCCCGACTCTGGCTCTGGCTCTCGCTCAGCAGACGGTGCGCTGCCGTCACTCGCTCCAGCGCCACAACCTTGCTCCGTGCCGCCACCCACAACCACATGGGCTGGTCATCAGTAAGCCACTCGGGATGCTCCTCGGGGCGCACCTCGGCATAGTACTGCATCACCAGCGAGCGGCGTGCCACGGCAGTCACGTTATCCACCGTGTTCTCAAACAGCAGCGACTCAAAGTCGCAGTGCATCACACCTCGCGGATAGACCCACTCATCATTCTGCCCCTCGTGGAAACGCTTTGAGCGTGAATAACACAGCCCCACTTCGGCATCTCGCTCCAGCACCTCTACCTGACGTTGCAGCTTCTGCTCGTCACACCAGAAGTCGTCACCGTCACACATGGCAATGTACTCTCCGCGTGCGGCCTCTATCGTGCGGCGGTAGTTTGCTCTCATGCCCATGTTGCGCTCGGCCTCAAGCAGTCGCACACGCCCTGGATAACGCTCCACATAGGCGCGACACACATCCACCGTGGAGTCGGTGCTGCAATCATCACCCACTATCACCTCCACCTCAAACGAGGTGCGCTGCGCCAGGATGCTCTCCAGCGCCTGAGCCACCCACCGTGCGTGGTTATATGTTGTCACACAGACAGTTACCATCTCTATATCTTTTTCAGCTTGGCGAACTTCGCAAGCAGGGTCTTTTCGCCCGTCGAGAAGCGTACTACAATCTTATGGTCGGTAGCCAGACTCTCGATGCGTGTAACCTCGCCCACACCGAATGTGGGGTGCTGGACCCTCTCGCCCACAGCGTAGGCACACGCTCCCATAGGAGCACCCGCAGCCACCTGCGACACACGCCTCAGGCCTTCTATCGAGCGTGGTTTCTCAATGGGCGCCACCAACTTGGGGTCGGGACCTCGGCGCACACCCTCCGCACGCTCTGCCTCGCGCTTCTGCTTGAAGCGGTAGTCAAACCTCTGGCGCAGCTCCTCAATGGCGGTGCGGCCATCGCGCCTTGCCTCGCCCGCCGTACCACGCCCTGCCGAGCCACCACGGCTGAAATTACCCATGCGTCCCGTGAAATCTCCGCTTGAGTGGCGTGCCGAGAACTCCTCCAGCTCCTCATCACACTCCACATAGCGGCTGTCAATCTCCTTCAGGAATCGGCTCGGAGTCGAGAACTCCATATTGCCCCACTTAAAGCGCATCTCGCAGTATGAAAGCGTAGCCTCGCACTTGGCTCGTGTGAGCGCAACATAGAAGAGTCTGCGCTACTCCTCCAAGCCATCTGCCGACTCCAATGCACGCTGCGAGGGGAACAGATTTTCCTCGCAGCCAACTATATATACATACTTATATTCCAATCCTTTAGACGAGTGTACCGTCATCAGCGTAACCTTATCATCCTCGCCCTCTTCTTCATTATCCATGTCGGTGAGGAGCATAATATTCTGCATCCACTCCTCCACCGTAGGCTGCTCCGACTCTTCACGCTCGCCGTTACGAATCTCCGCTTCACGCTGTTCCTTGAACAGTTGCATGGTATTGAGCAGCTCCTCAATGTTATCTATGGCACTCTGCGACTCGGGCGTATTATCCTGACGGTACTGCGCCAGAATCCCTGTGCGCGAGGCCACCTCCAAACCAAAATCATACAAGGCTCTGTTCTTTCGTTCCAACTGCAGACTGCGCACCAGATTCACAAACTCGGTAACCTTGCGTGCTATGGTCTTCTGCATGGGGTCGCCCAGCGTCGTAGCCTCATTAACAAGCGCATCCACAGCCTCCCACATCGAGCCTCCACGCTGCTCGGCCAGCTGACCTATACGTTGCACCGTAGTATCACCAATGCCTCGTGCAGGATAGTTCACCACACGCCTGAATGCCTCATCGTCTTTGGGGTTTATAACCAGACGCATATACGCCAGCATATCCTTTATCTCCTTGTGGTCGTAGAATGAACTACCCTTGTATATTCGGTATGGTATGCCTCGGCGACGCAATGCCTGCTCCATCACCGCCGACTGGTTGTTGGTGCGGTAGAGTATGACCACCTCATTCCACCCGTCACCCGTCTCACGCAGACGCTCACGCAGGGCTGAAGCTATCATCTCGCCCTCCTCGCGGTCCGAAGCACTTCGCATAATCTTTATCTTCTCGCCGCCCTCGCCCTCCGAGTAGCACTTCTTCTCCATGCGGCGCGAGTTATGCTCAATGACCGAGTTGGCGGCATTCACAATGGTCTTGGTCGAGCGGTAGTTCTGCTCGAGCTTGAATGTCTGCGCCGAGGGGTAGTCGTTGCGGAACGAGAGTATGTTCTCAATCTTCGCTCCACGAAACGAGTAGATGCTCTGCGCATCGTCACCCACCACACACACCCTGCCGTGACACATCGACAGGCGGCGTATGATTATATACTGCGCATAGTTTGTGTCCTGATACTCATCCACCAAGATATACTGAAACTGCTCCTGATAACGCTGCAACACATCGGGGCAGTCGCGCAGCAGTATGTTGGTCTGCAACAGCAGGTCGTCGAAGTCCATCGCGCCGTTGGCCTTGCAGCGGCGGCAATACTCCACATACACCTCGCCAAAGTGCGGCATCTGATTCGACCTGTCCTCGGCTGCAAAGCTTGTGTTGGCAACATACGCCCCAGGCGTAATCAGCGCATTCTTGGCAAACGATATGCGCGAGAGCACCCGCTGCGGCTTGTACTTGTCGTCGGGCAGATTCATATCCTTGCATATGGCCTTTATGAGGTTCTTGCCATCGCCGGGCTCATATATGGTGAATGTCTGAGGGAAACCTATGCGCTCGGCATTCTCACGCAGTATGCGCGAAAAGACCGAGTGAAACGTACCCATGCGTATGTAATGCGACGCCGTACCCTCAACCATCTGCTCTATGCGCTCACGCATCTGACGTGCCGCCTTGTTGGTAAAGGTCAGCGCGAGTATGTTCCACGGCTTCACCCCCTGCTCCAGCATGTATGCTATGCGCGAGGTCAGCACACGTGTCTTGCCCGACCCCGCACCCGCAATAATCAGCGACGGAGCGTTATAATTTACCACCGCATCACGCTGCGCTGGATTTAGTCCCTGTAAAATCTTCGATTCCATAACGGATTACAAACAATAAAACATAAAGAGTGGCATAGACCTTACCGCCCCACATACGCCTCTCTACTGCCCCACATACGCCCTTACGGCATCGGCCACACGCTCGCCATCCAGTGCTGCCGAGATGATTCCTCCGGCATAGCCGGCACCCTCACCTGCGGGGAACAACCCCCTCACATCGGGGTGCATGAGCGTGAACCTGTCACGAGGTATGCGCACAGGCGTAGATGTACGCGACTCCACACCCACCACTATGGCCTCGGGCGTGAGATAACCGCGCATCTTTCTATCAAACGACGCTATGCCCTTGCGTAGTGCCGAGGCGATAAATTCGGGCATCCACTTATCCAGGCGCGAACAACAAACTCCTGGGATGTAGGATGTTGCGGGTAGCGACGTAGAAGCCCTGCCTGCCACAAAGTCCGACACCCTCTGCGCCGGAGCCACCTGCCGCTCGCCTCCGTTCAGGCGTGCTGCCTCCTCCAGCTGCTGCTGAAAGACAAGCCCTGCCAGAGGGCCATGCTCGGCCTCAAGGTGGGCAAAATCCTCAACCCTTATCTCGGTCACAAGGCCCGAGTTCGCCCAGCGCGAGTTTCTGCCGCTTGGCGACATTCCATTGACCACCGACTGTGCGGCATCGGTCATGGCGGGCACGATGAAGCCTCCCGGACACATGCAGAACGAATAGACACCCCTGCCCTGAATCTGATTCACAAGCGAGTAGGCCGCCGCAGGCAGATACTCTCCTCGCTCGCGCGTGTGATATTGAATAGAGTCTATCAGATGCTGCGGATGCTCAATTCTCACACCCATAGCAAAGGCCTTCGCCTCAAGACGCACGCCGTCAGCATGCAACGTGTGGTATATATCCTTTGCCGAGTGACCCGTGGCAAGCACCACTGCGGCACCCTCAATCAGCTCATCACCCACCCACACGCCTTTTATCATGCTCCTGTCGGCGCTGAGCTTGAAGCCCGTCACCTGCGCCGAAAAGTGAATCTCACCGCCCGCCGAGGTTATGGTCGAGCATATATTGCTGATTATGCGTGGCAGCTTGTCGGTACCTATGTGGGGGTGCGCCTCGTAGAGGATTTCAGGCGTAGCACCGTGAAAGACAAGCGTCTGCAACGCCTTGTTGTAGTCGCCGCGTTTCTTGCTGCGCGTAAAGAGCTTACCATCCGAGAACGTACCCGCACCTCCCGCGCCGAAGGCGTAGTTAGAATTGGGGTCTATGTCGAGGTTACGATTTATGAGTGCTATATCCTGCTTGCGGGGCAACACCTCCTTGCCACGCTCCAGAAGTATAGGCTTGAGCCCCAGCTCTATGAGTCGCAACGAAGCAAACAGACCTGCCGGACCCGAGCCCACAACCACCACCTCGGTGGCCTTGCTCACGTCGGGATATGCAAAATGAATCGGTGCGGGCTGCTCGTCCGAATCAATGAAAATCTCCACCGAGATATTCACCTTCACGGGTGAGCGGCGAGCATCTATCGAACGCTTCACCACGCGCGCCAGAGCCACCTCGCTGATGCTTATGCCCAACTGCCGTGCCGCCAGCGAGGTGTAAAAACCCTCATCGGCCGCCTGCTTGGGCGTGAGTTGTAGAGTTACAATTTTTGACATATCCAAAGTTTGCAGGCTTAAGTTTTCTTGCCATACAAAAGACAAAAATATGTAAAAAATGGCAAATATTTGAAAAAAATCCCCAAACAGTGTTGAATAATCAGAAAATTACTTACCTTTGCAATGTTTTTAGGCAACTACGCCACACTAGTTGCGGATATGGTGTAATTGGTAGCCACGTCAGACTTAGGATCTGATGCCGAGAGGCGTGGGGGTTCGAGTCCCTTTATCCGCACAATACTTTGAGCCGAGCGACGTGTTTGGCGAGGAGGAGGGTCTGAGACGCTCCGATTTCGGCTATCGCGTAGGCATCTCGGCATCGTGGAGAAACTTTGTATTGAGCGCAGGAGTGAGGGTAGTATTCTCAATGTCGCTCAGCCATTTGATGATGAGGATTTTGGCATCTCGTTGAAAATCAAAAACTTAAATATCTTCATTACGTTGGGTTATAATCTCAATTTCTAATCAGCAATATGAAAAGAATAGTATTTAGCTTACTCGCTTTAACGGCACTTGTTTTTGTCGGTTGCGAGAATGATGGTGGCGGCAAATCGTCGAAATTTGAGGATGAATGGGCATTTGCTGCTGACCAAATTATTGGCACTTGGGCTACTACTCAAGGTTTTGTTGGTGGCGAATGGTTAGACATTCCTTCTGATAGTGATATGTATGCGACTATGACTTTTTATGAAAATGGGGATTATTATGGTGATAGTGAGCTTTTTGGTTCAGGCATGGGAACATACACGTTAAGTGGGAATATCCTTAAAACTTATTTTAATGGGAAATTGTTCTACGTTTATACAATAAAATCATTAACTGATACTTCTGCAGAAGTCACAATGGCTTATCAAAATGCTAACATTGGGCTTAGATTAAAGAAAATAGATGAGTAACACCTTTTGTCTGTCACAAATCTCAGAGGGTGCGGAACAGTCATATCGCGTTCAAAATCGGTGATTGCTTTTTTGTAACGTTTCCATTGCTATGGTGTATATCTCCTAACGGCACGGCTTGTCATAGAGAAGTGTCGGCAAGGAATCCCAAGAGGAGGAGGAAGATTAAGTAGTTAATTTTCAGAGAAAAAACACCTATAGCTATGAATACGAACGCCATTACAATGCCCCAAACAAAAAACCTCACACCCAAACAAGACAAGCCATTGGCTTCAACACTGCTTGCCCAAGCTGCCGAAATCTTAGGCTGGGCCGAGAATTCCGACACTTCCAATCTTCGCGCGTGGCTACTCGACAACCCCGAGAAGCCTTTGGTCTGCATTGGCAACGGAGGCAAGCACACCTCCTACCCTGCAATGTTATACGAGATGAATGCTGGCGTAGCGAAATCTGTCACTCCCCTAGATTTTGCCTCGATGTCACCCGCCACAATCGGCAACAGCAAGGTGCTGCTGTTGAGTAGTTCGGGCAAGAATATGGATGTTGGTTACGCCATAAAGCGAGCGACGAAGTTCAATCCCGATAATACCGCAGGCTTTACTTTTTCGGACGATCCGAAGAAGAATAAGATGATTGGTGCGTTGAAACCAGAAAATATATTCTGCTTCAAGAACCCATACAAAGATGGTTTCATCTCAATTCGCTCCAAGATTCTGACATATGCTCTGCTCTATAAGGCTTTTTCCGGCTGTGCGAAATTTGCAGACAAGCTAAACCTCAACCCCTCATACCGTTACTACATCAACAAAACGGGAGAGCTGCCCGAACTTAAAGATATCAAGCACTTCGTTCTGCTTTATGGTTCCTACGGCGAACCCGTGGCGCACGACATCGAGTCGGTGATGGTTGAGGGAGGTATTGCATCGGTACAGGTGTGCGACTACCGCAACTTCTGCCACGGACGATTCATATTCAGCGGCAACCACTGCAAGAATAGGCGTGTGGCCGAGACCGACACGTGTGCGATACTGCTGACAACACCACGCGAGAAACAGCTAGCGGAACAGATTAGAGCAAAGGTGTTACCTGCAAATATGCCCATCGTGGAGATTAGTACCGAGCTAGACTCTTCATTATCAACAATTCAGCTGTTGCTTGATTCGCTCCACTTTACATTCGACGTGGCCGAGAACCATCACGGTATAAACCCCAACTCACCACACAACTTCTCCAACATCGACAAGCGTGTGCCTATAAACCAGGTGCGATTCAGCTCTGTTATTCAACAGATGGGAGAATTGACCAACATATGAGGAATAAACCTAACACATAATAATATGCGACAGTAATGGTGTGGTTATGAGGGTTACGCCCGTGGGACGGTTTTTCGATGATGCAGAAGCATTTTATCGTGGAGTTCCTGAACATATCAAGAATGAGATTCATCGAAGAGCTTTCCCCGATGAGTATTGGGATGTGATACGAAGATTCGGAGATAGAGTTGGATTTAACTTGCTCGTCACCGGCCGAGAGGTTGAGAAATAGTCCTCAAGCCGAGGTATATGCAATGAAAAATCCGGATATCAATCGATACTCGGATTTTCCTCTAACCACTTAATTCTTACCACGCCATATCAGCGGTCAATTATCCACAGCAGCACTTTCTCCCACAATTTAGGGTAGAATTTCGGATTAATAAATTCCACATTGGAGAATCTCAAGACCTTTAGTCCAAAATCTCTTCTTATGCGGCGGCACTGTCGTCTGAAACGCCATCCGTGTCCTAAAAGCCCATCGTATTTATGTCCCTCGACTCGATAGACATACTTATGAATCATCTCGTGAATCAATACTCGTTTCAAAACATCTTCGGTCCACTTTACAGATGTCGCAATCCATATTTTATCTTTCGGGCGACCTTTGCTATCTTCTTTTCCGCAATACCAGCCTAGGGAACTAATATTCTTTGGAAAGAAAGAAAAATCACATTTCCCTAATTTCCCGTCAAAATATAAATCATTATATTCTTTGTATAATTTTTTTAATATTTCCTTTGTTACTACCATTGGCGCATGAATAATGATTTTCAACTAATAATTTTCACAAGATTTGCCTGCATGAGAAAGGGGAATTATATATCCTTGTCAAACTCTATAATTTAACAAGCAGATAGGCACACAACACCGTTACATATATAATCCATACTACATTCCACCATTTTTCACTCTTGATTTCATTGTAGGTTTGTATAAATCTGACCTCATAATCATTATCCTCACCCACAACATCTTCTTTTTTCTTGAACTCATTGACTGTTGTGTAAAACTCTTTTAGACTATATCTCGCATCTATTGCATACCTATATATCATATGTAATAAAAGCAATAAAATCACTATAGCCGCTGTCGATAAAACAACTATTGGCGAAATGCAGAAATGAAATATGGACGACATCAGCATAATGGTTGCCCACAAATGAACAACCACAGCAACAGTGTTATAACTCGCAATAATAACATCTCCAGCCTTCTGCTTTTGTCGGAATCTTTCTATACATATGCTATCCCGAATCGAGAATAAGTACCATTTTGCACCAGCAAATGAAAGGTGTCTTGCAGTTAGAAATAACCCTAAAAGTACAAAAAACAAAGCCCCCATAAATAAACCATTTTATGCGACGTAGAAACTCTCTACTGTCACGACATTTTCAACAAAGTCATCTTCGTCATCGCATTTGTTTGTCGACCGATATGCGTCCAAAGCCTTGTAAGCCTCCGCTTGCGAAGTATAAACACCCACCACCTCGGTGTTGTTATCAACACCATTGATACAGGTGTGAAGCACGGCGTAAACCTGCAGTTGTGTATCCGCAGCCTCTATCTCGGCAGTGATAACCTTGTAGAGATGTTCAACTTCGTCACCATCGGTGTACGACCACGTGCGCTGCTCGTCGTCGCAGTAGAATTCATCTATCCATTCATTGAACTCCTCGTCGCTGAGCTCCTCGTCATCCTCCAGCCACCAATTCCTAATGCCGTCAAACTTCGCGGCAATATGCTCACGCATCTTGGCGAGGGCCACGTCGGGTGAACAATACGCACCCAAGATTGAGTGTGAGCAAGTGTCCATGTCGGCTTCGTGCCAAACTATCAAATAAAAAGTCTGCTTCATATTCGCCTGTTGTTTTAGAAAATTTATAATCCTAATTCACTTGCTTATACTTGAGAGTAGCAGAACCGTGACACTTCCTATTTCATCTTTTCACAAAACGGCACATCGACACATCCCCTGGAAACGGTCTTAATCCATTTCGCGTTGTTGAGAATACTTTATCTGATTATAACCTCACCCTATCTCTGGGCAAAAAAAAGAGTACTCCGCGGTGGAATACTCTTTCTATACTTATGTAATATCTGTTTCGCGGCAACCAGCTCACAGCAACCCTCTCACAGCAACCAACTCACAGAAGCCAACTCGCGACAACCCTCTCGCAGAAACCCTCTCGCGGCAACCCACTCTCGGCTGCCGGCTACAGCTCGCTCTCCTTCAGTCGCTCGGCATTCTCGGCTACGATAAGGTGGTCGATGCAGTCCTGAATGTCGCCATCCATAAATGCCGACAGGTTGTAGATGGTGTAGTTGATGCGGTGGTCGGTGATACGTCCCTGAGGATAGTTGTAGGTACGAATCTTGGCCGAACTGTCGCCCGTCGATACCATGGTCTTACGCTTTGACGCTATCTCGTCGAGATACTTCGAATACTCGAGGTTGAACACTCGTGTACGCAACTCCTCAAGAGCCTTGTCGAAGTTCTTGAGCTGCGACTTCTGGTCCTGACACTGCACCACAATACCCGTAGGAATGTGTGTAAGGCGGATTGCCGAGTAGGTGGTGTTCACCGACTGGCCTCCGGGACCCGATGCGCAGAAGATATCCTTGCGGATGTCGTTCATCGAAATCTCCACATCAAACTCCTCGGCCTCGGGCAACACTGCCACCGATGCTGCCGAGGTGTGTACACGACCCTGAGTCTCGGTCTGTGGCACACGCTGCACACGGTGTACGCCCGACTCATACTTCAGCGTGCCATACACGCTCTGGCCCGTAACTTTCAGCACAACCTCCTTGTAACCTCCCGCAGCACCGTCCGAGAACGATGTAATCTCATAACGCCAGCCCTTCGACTCGATGTATTTGGTGTACATTCTGAGTAGGTCACCGGCAAAGATGGCTGCCTCATCACCTCCCGTACCGCCACGAATCTCAAGGATGGCGTTCTTGTCATCCTGAGGATCCTTGGGTATGAGCAGAAGTTTAATCTCCTCCTCCATTCTCTCCAGCATAGGCTCAAGTTCGGCAATCTCCATACGTGCCATTTCACGCATCTCCTCGTCTTTGTCGTTTGCGAGGATATCCTTCGCCTCGGCCAGGTTGGCAATGGCGGTGCGATAACGCTCCGACGTCTCGATGATTGGCTCCAGCTCCTTGTACTCCTTCGTGAGCTGCACAAACTGCTTCACATCGGCAATAACTTCGGGGTCGGTGAGCTTCTGACCTGTCTCCTCATACTTGAGTTTCAGACCGTCGAGACGTATAAGTATTGAATTGTCTGCCATAAGATTTCAAAATTTTCGGCAAATATACATATTATAAATTTAATCTACAATTTATCACGAGATTGATTTCCAAAAGCAAAAGGGGTTGCCGACATTTTGCCCGACAGCCCCTAAACGATTTAGGTTCGTTGATGTGTTATTTTATCTCCATATTGGAGCGGAAACGCACGCTTCGACGAGCTGCAATACGAACAGACTCTCCCGTGCGAGGATTGCGTCCTTGACGCTCAGTAGTGTTGGCCACTGAAAATACTCCAAAACCCGACACAACTACCTTCTCACCCTTGTCCAACGTCTCTTCCATCAAATTGAATAAAGCGTCGGCTACTCTTTTAACATCAACTTTTGATAGGTTTACACTCTCTGCTACCGCATTGATTAACTGCGATTTATTCATACTCACACCGATTTAATGGGTTATTTGGTTATAAAACGTAATACAAAATTACACAAATTTCTCATATTTCCAAATTTCAGCAATGTTTTTTGCTGAAAATAAGATATTTGTAGAGGTTACAAATACGAATGCAGATAAATTTTATTAAAAAAATTGTAAAAATATTTGGTGGATTAAAAAAAGTGTCATACTTTTGTGCCCGGAGAGATGGCAGAGTGGTCGATTGCGGCGGTCTTGAAAACCGTTGAGCTGTGAGGCTCCGGGGGTTCGAATCCCTCTCTCTCCGCAGCAAAGGGTGTAAATCAAGTAGTTACGAGATTTACACCCTTTTTTACACC
>JAFOHD010000039.1 GCA_017421945.1 Alistipes sp.
GGTGAGCAATGGCACTTCAACGGTATAAACATAGCAACACTCTTTGCCATTGGCTTTTGCGGCCTTAGCAGCATAAAGTGCCGCAGTCTTATAACTGGAGGTTATGTAAATACCCTGACCAAACTTTGATTTACCCTCTCCAGAACCTAAATACGACAATGAGAACTTATCAAAGAGATGACAGCTCCCGTGATAAAATGTTTCAGTTCGTTGCATAAGTGTTTTAGTTAATAGTTTAATTATACCTCGTAAATGGGCTCGAAACTCTACGCTAAACTTCTATACGTATTAATCCTCCCAGTGTTACACGTGCAAATATACTAATAGTGTTAGGGAAATGCAACGATAAAGTAGGAGTGTTTCGGCTTTTTCGCTCTATTGTTTTTGAATTATGCGTAACTTTGTGAAGGAATCATTCATAAAAACATGAAAAAGATAAGAATTACCGTCATGCGCATTACGCAGTATGCAGACCTTATGGCGCAATACGAAAATCCTATCGAACATACTTGCGACATGAGTCTGGGGCAGACATTTATCGTGGAGAATTGTGCGAAACCTGAAGGGATGTGCGACAGCGCATGGCAGACGCTGTACCCTTTCGTTAAGGAACTGGCAGAGGGCGGAGGGAATTTCTTTGACGGGTGGATGAAGAACCCCCACTCAGCAATGCTCTCGTGCAATGATGGATTCCGCCCTGTGAGTTTTTACATCGAGGCAATTAAGTAATGACCATGGTTGATATCCGCAACAAAGTCCTACATGCCACAAAACCAACGCCCTTTTCAGAGGAGGGTGTAGCTTACGTTGCGTGAAGTGCCGCCGGGCGCAACCATCACCTATGGCGAGAAAATTGAAATCAGTAAAACATGTTAATACGTAATTAGTTATGCGAAAGAATTTTGGACCAAAAAGTTGGCTCTATCCGATGCCGGTACTTATTGTGGCAGCGTATGATGAGCAGGGCACACCCAACGCAATGAATGCGGCATGGGGTGGAATTTACACCGACGACCATATCGGCATTTGCATTTCGGAGGGACACAAAACCACAAAAAATATCCTCGCCACAAAGGCCTTTACGGTAAGCATGGCTACCGTAGAACAACTTGCAGCGTGCGATTATGTCGGCATCGTGTCGGGAAACAAGGAATCCGACAAGTTTGCCAAAGCGGGATTCACGGCTGCGCGCTCGGAGACGGTCAATGCTCCCATTATAAACGAGCTGCCTTTCACGTTGGAATGTGAGATGATATCATACGACAGCGAGAACAACCACCTTGTAGGTCGCATAATGAATGTGAGTGCCGACGAGAGTATCCTCACCCTCGGCAAGATTGACTACCGCAAGCTGCGCCCCATCACCTACGACCCCATTGGTCATCACTACATAGAGCTGGGCGACATAGTCGGCAATGCCTTCTCGGACGGCAAGAAGCTAAAATAAATAGAGCCTGCAATAGAAAAGAGGTTGTCCTTCAAAACTTGTCGGACAACCTCTTTCCCTTATCGCCAATCCCACGCAGGATGTGCAGGGTCTTCGGCCATGAGGGCCTCGGAGAGTGAGAGGCCCAACGCCCTTGCCACACCTTCGCCATACGAGGGGTCGGCACGGTGGCAGTTGCGTATATGGCGTTGCTTGATAAATTTCTCGGCATCACCCATCGCACGAGCAGTGTTCTCGCAGGTGGCGCGTTGGTCATTCTCGGACATCAGTCGCCACAACTTGCCTGGCTGCGTAAAATAGTCACTATCGAGTTCTCGCTCGTCGTAATTATACACCTCGCCACATGCCTGCAAAGGGGGCTCTTTCAGTGCCGGATTATCTTGCCACTCGCCATAACTATTTGGTTCATATGAAATAGTGCGCCCAGCATTATCGTCCGTACGCATCTGCCCATCGCGATGATACGAATGATAAGGACAACGAGGCCTATTTACGGGAATAAGGTGGTGATTTACGCCCAAACGATAGCGTTGAGCATCGCCATAGGAGAAGAGTCGCCCCTGCAACATCTTATCGGGCGAGAAGCCTATGCCGTCGATTACATTCATCGGGTTGAATGCCGCCTGCTCGGTCTCGGCAAAGAAGTTTTCGGGGTTGCGGTTGAGCTCCAGGATGCCCACATCGTGCAGGGGAAAATCGCCGTGATACCACACCTTCGTAAGGTCGAACGGATTGATGTGATACTCCTTCGCCTGCTCCTCGGTCATCAACTGTACCTGCATAAGCCAGCGTGGATATTCGCCACGCTCGATTGCCTCGAACAAATCTCGCTGGTGTGACTCCCTATCCTTCGCAATCACAGCCTCGGCCTCGGCGTCGGTCATATTTTTTATACCCTGCAATGTGCGCAAGTGAAACTTAACCCACGTGCGACGGTTGTTGGCGTCGATGAAACTGTATGTGTGGCTGCCGAAGCCGTGCATATGACGAAACGATGCAGGGATACCTCGGGGTGACATAGTGATTGTCACCTGATGCAACGCCTCGGGCAACAAAGTCCAGAAATCCCAATTACTATTTGCCGAGCGCATGCCCGTGCGAGGGTCACGCTTAATGGCATGGTTGAGGTCGGGGAACTTCAAAGGGTCACGCAGGAAGAAGACGGGGGTGTTGTTACCCACCAAATCCCAATTACCCGTGTCGGTGTAGAATTTCATTGCGAAGCCTCGAATATCACGCTCGGCATCGGCTGCACCACGCTCACCCGCAACGGTTGAGAAGCGTACGAAGCAGTCGGTTTTCTTACCCACCTGGGCAAAAATTGAGGCGCGCGTATAGGCTGTGATGTCGTGCGTCACGGTGAATGTGCCATACGCCCCCGAGCCCTTGGCGTGCATACGTCGCTCGGGAATAACCTCGCGGTCAAAGTGGGCAAGTTTCTCGGTTAGCCACAAATCTTGCAGTGTTACGGGGCCACGCACACCTGCGGTCTGCGTATTCTGATTATCGGCTATGGGCCGCCCATTCTCGGCTGTCAAATGTTTTTTCTTTGTATGCTTCATATTGAATGTTTTATAGGATTTACCTTGCAAATCCCAAAATTGTGCCAAGGATATATTTCTTTTCAATAGCGGAGTTTTTGACAAAAACTTATCGAAGTGTTATGTTGCAAATATCCCATCTGATTATGATTGCAAGAAACCGGCTCAGAATCATGCACGCAACCTTTTTCTTCGTGCAATAGGAAGCCAAATCTGCGACAATTTCCGACTGTTGGATAATAGAGGTTTGAAAATTTATTGTTTGTTTAATTAAAGAATTTTATTTAGCTTTGTGTGATGTATGGCGTGTAAGGCGGGGAGAGTGATTTCGACGGCGTCCATTACGAAATAGTGCACATCCAAACCTATCGCGGCTACAATCGCTACATAATATTTCAAAAACAACTAATTTCTGGACCCTATGGAAAAATCTACGAAAACAAAAACCAACAGCAATATGAATATTGGGTATATTGTCTTTATGACCATAGTTGCGGCTCTGGGTGGCATACTCTTCGGCTACGATACGGCCGTAATCTCGGGCACCACCGAGATGGTTCGTAACCAATTTGCACTCTCATCAATGAGGGAGGGTTGGTATGTAGGTTGCGCTCTGATTGGCTCCATCTGTGGTGTAGCTGTGGCAGGTGCAATGAGCGACAAGCTCGGCCGCAAGAGAACAATGCTCATCTCGGCTGCCCTATTTAGCATCTCGGCTATCGGTTGCGCTGTGTGTGGCAACTTCGACCAACTTGTTATTTACCGCATCATCGGCGGCGTGGGTATCGGTATCGTATCCATCGTGTCGCCCATCTACATCTCCGAAGTATCACCCGCAAAGGTGCGAGGAACGCTCGTGTCGCTCTATCAACTGGCAGTTACGATGGGCTTCCTGCTTGCGTATATGGCCAACTGGATGATTGATTCGGGCATCGACCCCGCATTGGCAGCTTCGGGTGAGGAACTCTCGCTATGGCAGAGAATGTTCAACACGGAGGCCTGGCGCGGTATGCTTGGCAGTGAGACCCTGCCCGCACTCCTCTTCTTTGCAATCATCTTCTTTATTCCCGAGAGCCCCAAGTGGTTAGTCGTAAACCAGAGGCTCGCTCAGGCAGCGCGTGTTTACAGCAGGATTTACCGCGCCGAGGCTGACGTCAAGGCAGAGATTGCTGCCACCAACGAGTCTATGGATGGCGAAAATAAGTGCAGCTGGCGCGACCTTCTCAAGCCAGGTATTCTAAAAGCTGTGATTATCGGTAGTACCATTGCTATTTTGGGTCAATTCATGGGTGTTAATGCGGTGCTTTACTACGGCCCAAAAATATTCTCCGACGCAGGTTTCACCGACCCGATGTTCTCCACCGTACTTGTGGGCGTTGTGAACATGGTTACGACTATCCTGGCTGTATTCATCATCGACCGCGTGGGCCGCAAACAGCTTATCTATTGGGGCGTATCGGGCATGATTATATGCCTTGTAGCCATTGCCACTTATTTCCAGTGGGGTTCTGCCATAGGGCTTGGCAATGGTTTTATGCTCACCTTCTTCCTTGCCTATGTATTCTGCTGCGCAATCTCCATCTCGGCAATCGTCTTTGTGCTGCTGAGCGAGATGTACCCCAACAGCGTGCGAGGCAGGGCCATGAGTATCGCAGGCTTTGCGCTGTGGATTGGCACCTATCTGATTGGACAGCTGACTCCCGTACTTTTGGGATGGAGTCCTGCGGGAACTTTCCTCCTCTTTGCCGCGATGTGCGTGCCTTATATGCTCATTATGTGGCGTCTTGTACCCGAGACCACGGGCCGCTCATTAGAGGAGATTGAGGCATATTGGAATAAACAAAACAAAAAATAACAACTACTATGACCGATAATAACAAACACTATTTGCAAGAGTGCGCATCACTCTACCGCAAGGAACTTTGCGAAGATGTCATGCCATTCTGGATGAAGAACGGTATCGACAGAGTAAACGGAGGCATCTACACCTGCGTAGATAGAGACGGAACGCTTATGGACACCACCAAATCGGTGTGGTTTCAGGGGCGTTGGGGCTGGGTTGCAGCTGCTGCCTACAACCGTATAGAGCAGAGACAGGAATGGCTCGAGGCCTCCAAGAGCGCCATCGACTTCATCGAGAAACACTGTATCGACACCGACGGCCATATGTTCTTCACCGTAACCGCTGAGGGTGCCCCCGTGCAGAAACGACGTTACGTATTCTCGGAGAGCTTCGCCGCCATCGCTATGGCAGAGTATGCCAAGGCTACGGGCGACAAATCCTATGCCGAGAAGGCATTAGAGGTATTCAGGAGTATGAAACGCATGCTCTCCACCCCCGGTTTTCTGGAGCCTAAGACCACTGTGCAGGGCAGAGGACACTCTATCACTATGATTCTCATCAATGTGGCCGCTGTGCTAAAGGGCGTAATTGACGCTCCCGAGCTTGATGAGCAGATTGACAGCTCCATTGACGAGATTGAGCGTTACCTCATGAATGAGGAGTATAAGACCGTGTTGGAACTTGTGGGGCCTGAGGGTGAGCTGATTGACACCTGCGCAGGTCGCGCCATCAACCCCGGCCACTGCATCGAGACTGCTTGGTTTATTCTCGCCGAGGCTAAACGACGAGGATGGGACGAAAGGCTAACCCGCATCGGCCTGAAGATTTACGACTGGGCCTGGGCGTGGGGCTGGGATGAGGAGTTTGGAGGCATCATCAACTTCCGCGACTGCAAAGGCTTCCCCCCACAGGACTACTCGCAGGATATGAAGTTCTGGTGGCCACAGTGTGAGGCCATCATCGCTTCACTCTACTGCTACGAGGCTACGGGCGAAGAGAGCTACCTGGAGAAGTTCCGCATGGCGCACGAGTGGGCATATGCACACCTAAAGGACAACGAGATGGGCGAATGGTATGGCTATCTGCACCGCGACGGCAGTGTGGCACAGCCTGCCAAGGGCAACATCTTCAAAGGCCCCTTCCACGTGCCTCGCATGCTCATTGAGGCCTCCGAGATGATTAATCATCTTACCGAAGAGTAATCGACAAAACAATAACAAACCCATAACACTTACCTAATTATCAGGAGCACACAATAGGGCAAGCCGAAGATAGCAAAAGAAATCAGATTGGAGCAAATTAAGAATTTCACTATACAATCTAAAAATCTCCCATTGCAGAGATTTGCCCAATAATCAACACCTCTAACAATTATGCGTACAGCAATATATGGAGCCGGCTCGCTCGGCACAATACTCGGAGCCTATATCTCGCGCGCAGGCGTGGAAATTGAGCTTATCAACCGCAACAAGGCTCACGTTGAAGCCCTGCAAGCCAGAGGTGCGCAGGTGGTCGGCACTGTGGAGTTCTGTCAGCAGGTGAAGGCCTACACTCCCGACAAGATGAGTGGCAAGTATGACATCATATTTCTGATGACCAAGCAGCAGCACAACGCCTCGGTGGTAGCCATGCTGAAGGACTTTCTTGCCGAGGATGGCGTGATGGTGACATTCCAGAACGGTTTGCCCGAGATGCAGTTAGCCGAGATTCTGGGCGATGAGCGTGTGCTGGGATGCACCGTGGCATGGGGTGCCACGATGCAGGGACCCGGAGTATGCGAACTCACCAGCTCGCCCGACGCACTCTCGTTCTCGCTGGGTGCGATAAGCGCAACGCCAAACAAGCATTTCTCTTTTGTGAAGGGGTTGCTTGAGAAGATGGGCACGGTGGATGTTGAGGAGAACTTCATCGGCACACGCTGGAGCAAGCTGCTCATAAATGCAGCCTTCTCGGGCATGAGTGCCGTGCTGGGTTGCACATTTGGCGAGGCGGCAGGCGAGCGCAAATCACGCCGAGTGGTGCAGCTGCTGATTAAGGAGTGTATAGATGTCTGCGCTGCCGCAGGCATACGCATAGAGCCTGTGCAGGGCAAGGACATAGTTAAGTTGCTCGACTATAACAACCCTCTGAAGAGGGCATTTTCGCTTTTTATCATTCCCATAGCCATACGCAAGCACGCCAAGCTCAAGGCGAGCATGCTTCAGGACATCGAGAAGGGCAAACTCACCGAGGTGGATGCCATCAACGGAGCCGTGTCGGCCTTTGGTCGTAAGGTGGGCTGCCCCACCCCCATGAACGACATGGTGGTGGAGATTATCCACAGGATTGAGCGGGGAGAGTTGCGCCCATGTAGGGATAACCTGCAATATTTCAAGTAACTTAGAACAGCCGCCCGACACGGCGGCCAACAGTCGTACGGTAGTTCGCATCACCTTGGTGCGGACTTTTTTTTGCGATTTATGCTGATTCTGGCTCTAACTTTTGGCAACAAAAGCCTGATTGCGACTGAACAAAATACGAGATTATAACATTACCCATATTGCATTTTCGGTAAAATTATATAAATTTGTAGTGTTGCACGATGCGACATACATATATTTTAGGAA
>JAFOHD010000040.1 GCA_017421945.1 Alistipes sp.
CTTTTTAAGCAGGGCTCTTCACAAAAAGGAGTCCTGCTTTAATTTTATCTGCCATTCATTCTCATTCATTGCGAAAAGAGTGCATTTTATTGATTTTATTTTCACATTTTTTTTGTATTTTATACTTTTGACACCAATTTGATACATTATATATAATTAGGAATTAGTTTTTTGAATACGGTCAAAACAAACTCAATATGCAACTAAAAAAATGTCTTATACTTGCTCTCTCGGTGCTGCTCGTTACGGCATGCATCAGGGAGGAGTTTGATCCGGTACAACAATCACAGTCGGTGGTAGTTGGATTTTGTGCCGACGGCTCAATTAGGACACGTACAGAGATAAACGAGGACGGCAAGTCAACCTCATGGAGTCCCAGCGACAGAATTGCGCTTTGGGCAAAGGATGAGAGCACACAGGCCTACACGCTCGACAACAAGGCATTCAAGGTATATTTCCGCGACACATCTACAT
This sequence comes from Alistipes sp., assembly GCA_017421945.1. Classification (GTDB taxonomy): domain Bacteria; phylum Bacteroidota; class Bacteroidia; order Bacteroidales; family Rikenellaceae; genus Alistipes. Next base: position 475 of record JAFOHD010000040.1, read on the forward strand.
CGGCATTCTTTACCACTACACTCGCAGCGGCAATGCCCGATGCATCATACACTTACTATGCTACCTACCCCACACCCGTAAGCGTCAGCGGTACGACTGCCACATTTATTGCACCCGCATCGCAGGATGGCAAGATGGGTGGCGGAGCAGCCATCATGGTGGCAACACCGCAGAGTGGCAAGGGGGCTCTTGACATTGTAACCAATACCAGTCAGAACGACGAGGTGATGGACAGCAACCTGCATCTTGGCATGAACCATAAGATGCACGCTCTGCGCATGTTCATCCCCGACATTGACACCAAGCGTTACTACGGCTTTGGAGAGGAGAAGGTTCAGCGAATCGAGCTTACAATGCCCTGGGATATTGCAGGTACGGTAAGCACCGACTTTGTCAACCCTGCGGCAGGCATCACTCTCACGGGCAATGGCAGTAGGACCATCACTCTGAATCTTGAGGAGCCCATCGGCGCCACCACCGCAAACGGCAACTCGTATGACTACGATTACGCCTACGCTTCGATTATCCCAGCTCCCACAGGCGATGCGTCGATTTATAACGGAGTGATTGAAGCGCGTGTTTATTCTGAAACACAGATTGCCCGCACCACCATATCGCTGGCAAATGCAGCCTCTACACACCTTTTTGAGGCAGGCCACATCACGCCTTTGGTGCTGAACTGCTCGGATGTGCGAGACCGTTATACACTACACTTTATCCCCGGCGAAAATAATCTTGGCGAGCCTATACAAACCATTACATTCTACGACTCAGCTGGCAACTTGCTATATACAATCAATGACGTGCAGAACAATATGGTTGCGCCAGGTTATCACGTCCTCGACTACACCTTCTCTACCGATGAAGAGAAGGCGCCATACTTTGCCTTGGCAGGTCAGACCATCACGGTAAAATATGAGTCGGAGCATGCTATCGTGAGCAACTCATTCACAATGCCTGCGGTAAACATTCCTGGACTGAAAACTGTTACGCTCGACGTACCGTATCTGTTCTATCAGGATTTCAGCACGATGTCGGCATTTAGCGATGGACACGATAATCCCTTGACAGGAATAAGCGGTGATGTATCTGACACATATAACTCATCTAAATCTCTTGCAGAATATGGATTGAGTGGCTGGTCGGCCGTACGTATTGGAATGAATAACGGTATTGCCCGAATATGTTGCCGATATGAATCGGGACTCGGAATTGCGGCATACTACAAAGGCCGTATTGACACCGCACCTATGAGCAATCTCAAGTCAAATGCAAAGGTAAGAGTAACATTTGACTGCGGAGGTGGCTCAACCGACTTCGGATTGGGTGATGCTGGAACATCATGGATGTCATTTGGATATACTACAAATACAGGTAATAATCATGCAGGAGGAACAGGCTGGATTAAGACCGGACAAGATGTAAAGATCGACAATGCCATTGCATCAAAGATCGATGTAGGTATCAACGCCTCATACGAAGGCAACCTGAAACCTTACAACAATGGAAATGGTATTGTGGTGGATAACTGCTCTCCGTCAACACGTTTCACATGGGCCGTAACAACAAGCAAGGGCGGTTCTCTCGCAGGTAATGCGAACTACTGGCTCTACCTCGACAATATCAAGGTTCAGATTGTAAGCGAATAGCGAAAAAAACAAGAAAATAAACATAAAAAACCAAAAACAATGAAATTCTACAAACTTTCACTTTGCGCGATGGCTCTTTGTGCTGCCATATCGTGCAACGATGCCAAGGAGCCCACGACGGCTACCGGTCGCCTCTCGCTTGAGATGCAGGCCGAGCAGAGCATCGAACTTGTTACCCGCGCAGCGGTAAGCATCGCCGAGGTAACAGGTTACACTGCCCCCAAGAACACTGATTTCACGTTCACCGTAACCGACAAGTATGGTGACACGGCATGGAGTGGCAAGATTGCCGACCTAAGCGATGGCAAGCTCGCTCTTGATGCTGGCACCTACACCGTTTCAGCCATCTATGATGAGGGCGCAATGGATAGCCCCGTATTTGCAGGCTCGGTGGCAAACGTAACGATAAATGGCGGTAGCGACACTGCAGTTGTTGTTCCCGTGACGTTGCAGAATGCTATCGTACGCATTGAGTTCGACGAGATGTTTTCGGAGTACTACGACTGGAGCGACTTTACGCTTACGTCGAACGGCAACAGCAAGACACTTACTTATGGTGCCACCCAGACAAAGGGTATGTTTGTAGACAACACAACACTCACCGTTAAGGCAACACTCACCTCACAGGCTCAGGGCGAGGATTATTCAAATAAGCAGTATGCCTTCGAGAAGAGCTTCTCTGATATCAAGGGCGGCAAATGCTACACTCTGAAGTTCTCGGCTCCCAATGTAGGTCAGGCTGGAACGATCCAGATTAGCTTCGGTAATGAGATTGACGAGGAGAACATCGTGGATATGCCCACCGAGATCAATCCCGAATAAAAGAGTTGCTAACCAAGTTTGACAAATAAAAACAGACACAATATGAAAAGAATTTTTACATTATTAATGCTCTCATTGGCCGTTGTCGCGTGCAATAAGGACAAGTATGAGTACCCGTCTGGCGACAAGCAGGGCTTTGGCACACTTTCGTTTGCCAATCTTTACGTAGGCGTGGATGAGTCGGTAGAGGAGATTGGAACCCGCGCTGCGGGCACAGTATCGGATGCCGATGACACCTATAACATCACCGTAACCGGCGCTGATGGCACGGTATATTTCGACGACAGCTATGGCAAGGCCAAGCTCGCTGGTGGCATCTCACTCCCCGAGAGCAAGGATGGCCAGACCTATACACTGACAGCACGCAGTACCAAGGCCGAGGTTCCCGCTACAGGCTGGGACAACCCCGTATATGGTGCAACCGAAAAAAATATCTCTGTAACAGCTGGCGAGGAGACCACGATTACGGAGATTGTATGTGCGCTTCTGCAGCACAAGGTGACCGTTGACTACAATGACGACTTCAAGGCCATGGTACGTGGCAACTCAACCACCAAGGTTACATACAACAACGACAGCGGCAGCGAGTTGTCTTTTGCACTGAACTACGACGCAGCGACAAAGCGCGTAACACGCGAGGAGCGTGCCGGCTACTTCAATGTTGTCGAGGGCGGTACTACCCTGGAGGTAACCTTCAGCGGTAAGATGGATCTTAACGGCAACGGCGAGGAGAAGGTATATCGCATGACCAAGGCCTTCACCGACGTAACGGCACAGTCGTGGCGCCACATCACCTTCATCAAGAAGGTTGACGAGGAGGGTAACGCTACATTCGATATCCAAATCAACGACTACGTAGAGGATCTTCCCCTTGAGGAGGTGACAAATGCAGAGGAGAGCACACTGGGTGCCGATCCCAACGCACCTATCGGCGATGGTGGTATTGAGTTGATAAGCACCTGCGAGTACGATATCACACAGCCTATCACTATTCCGGCAATCTCTACTCCGCTTGTACTTACAATGGATGCAGTAGTTCCTAATGGTGTTCGCTCATTCACTGTTGATATCTCATCTGACAACGCCGATTTCATGGGCGCATTGGATGTTGTCGGCGGTGCACACGTTGACCTTGTAAATCCTTCAGAGTTGGCAATGGGTATCTTCGATATCGTTCCCTTCCCCCACGGTGCAGAGTTGGCCGGCAAGACCGTTGTGCCATTCGACCTTAGCGCAGCACAGAGTCCTATCCTTGCTTTCAAAGGCAACCACACTTTCAAGATGAATGTACAGGACAAAGAGGGTTGTAAGAAGGAGGTTATTGTTGTTATGCATGTTCCTACATATTAATACAAGATAGTAGTATGAAAAAGATATTATTTGCAGCGCTTAGCATCAGCGCACTGATCGCGACTACATCTTGTAAAAAGGATGTAACGGAGACTCCTGCAGAGCAGGGTGCCATCACTTTGTCATATGGCATATCTGTAAGCGATGACAACACTATTCTTTCCACTCGCGCCATGAGCGATGCGGAGTTGCTCGAGAGCGCTGTTATCGAGATCTACAAGCCTGCATTTGAGGGTATGGCCCGTCGCTATGTAGGCTCAAGCAATATCCCCAATCCTATTTATCTGCCCGCAACTACGGGTACAGACAAGTATCGCGTGGATGTGAAGGCCGGCGAGGTTGTGAAGGCAACCCCCACTATTGCATCGTGGGATCAGCCCAGCTACAAGGGCTCTGCAGAGTTCTCTGTAGCAGCAGGCAGCAACTCACCGCAGACTATCGAGGTTTTGGCAAAGATCAATAATGCTGTAACAAAGGTAGCCTTTGGCGATGGCATCAAGACCGGAGATATTGCCTTTACAGATTATAAGGTTACAATTGCCGACGAGGCAGGTAACTCACTGGTATATACATCTAAGGAGGATGGTAAGTTGGGCTACTTTATTATCAACGATAATAAGGCCATCGAGCAGTACCTCAAGTGGTCGTTCGAGGGTACACTGAACAATGGAGAGACCTTCACCAACGAGGGTCAGTCGTTCATCGTTGAACAGGGCAAGCAGTATAACCTCAACCTCACCTACACCGAGCGTGACGGCATATTGACATTCTCGCTTAAGGTAAACACTTCGCTCGATGATGTATATAACGAGATTATTTTCGAGCCTACATCAACAGGTATCTCTCGTTCTTACAACTACGAGATCTGGGCAAGCCACGCAACCGTACACGCTGACGTGGATCTTACAGAGTACGATCCCACATACGTCTATTTCGAGTACACTGCATCAAATGATGGTAACCCCGACTGGAGTTCAGCCACACGTGTGGCCGCAACAGGCAATAAGGTTGGTGATGAGTTTGACGGCACATTCAGTGGCATGATTACAGGCCTTACCCCCAGCACTGACTACTCTTACCGTCTGGTGGTTAAGAAGGTAGGTGCAGCGGAGGAGGAGATCGTAGATGGCGTGAGCGAACTCACATCCGACATAGCATACACAATCCCCAATGCGAGTCTGGACGAGACCAGCAATGCTGATAGC
>JAFOHD010000041.1 GCA_017421945.1 Alistipes sp.
GGGGCTCTGGGCAACAACATTAAGGCATTGGCAGAGGTTGGCACTATAGCAGAACCTACGCCTTCCTTGCTGTTTGAGGAGGATTCATGTGATTTTGGTGATATCAAGGAAGATGGGGGCGAGGTCGCGCACTCCTTTGTCTTTACAAATACATCTGCAAAGCCTGTGGTTATTTTGGATGTGTCGGCGAGTTGCGGTTGCACATCACCTCATTTTTCGCGTAAACCTATTCTTCCGGGCACGAAGGGCGAAGTTAAGGTTGTCTTTGACCCCATGAATCGTCCGGGTAACTTTTCCAAGGGTGTGGTAGTCGCATTATCCACCAAGGAGCGCATCACTCTAACCATTCGAGGTAATGTCTTGCCTCGTGAACTTACTATTGAGGAGTCATATCCTTTTGAGGTTGGTGATGGCGTGCGTCTTAATTCAAATTTTCATGCATTCTCGTATTTGGGGCGTGGCGAGGAGGCTACAGAGACAATTCTGGTGTATAATACATCGCGCAAGGATGCTACGTTGGAGTTGCGTCCCAAGCAAATGAGTAATATGTTACAAGTTGAGGTTCCGAAGATTATTAAGGCTGAGGGGTTTGCTGCTATCAAACTGCGTTACGTGGTGCCTGCTGCGAGTAAACGTTACGGATTGCTTGACGATGTGTTTAATATAGTTGTAAATGACAAGGAATCAAGAACTTTGCTCTCTACGCATGCCATTGCTGTGGATAAATATGACCCCGCAATTGACGATATGTCGATGCCGAGTTGCGAGTTATCAAAAAAAATTATTAAATTTGGCGACTTAAAACACGGTAGTAAGGTTGAGGATAATACCATCGAGATTGAGAATATCGGTAATGCCGAACTTATAATAAGGGCTGTAGAGTGGAAATCCCAGGCGCTGGGTTGCTCGTTGCGTGCGGGAGACAGGCTCGCAGTGGGGGAGAAACGCAAGATAACCTTTACTCTTGATACATCCGATAGTGATTATGGAGTGTGGATTGATCGTGTGAGCATAATCACCAACGATGCCGAGCGTCCTATGCAGACTTTGCGTGTTACGGCGGTGGTCGTGGATTAGAAGCATTGAACCGTTAGTTAGGAATAGTATAAATTATGTTTAAGATTGTAGAAAAGAGCCTCCTTGCAGATAACATCTATAAACTGCGAATCGAGGCACCTCGCGTGGCGAATAGTGCATTGCCTGGGCAGTTTGTTATTGTACGTGTAGATGAGCAAGGTGAGCGTGTACCCCTCACTATTGCCGATTTTGATAAGGAAGACGGCACAGTGACAATAGTAATACAAACAATAGGAGCCTCTACTAAGAAATTGTGTGCCTTAAATGAGGGTGATTATATTGCTGATTTCGTGGGGCCTTTGGGTAATCCTTCCGAGTTTGTGCATTTGACCGAGGAGGAGCTTCGCTCACGCCACTATCTGTTTGTTGCGGGAGGTGTTGGCACTGCTCCTGTTTATCCCCAGGTCAAGTGGCTGCACGAACATGGAGGCAATGCTGATGTAATCATCGGAGCAAAGACCGCCTCAATGCTTATCTATACCGATGAGATGGCCCGTGTTGCCAATAATCTGTATGTTGCTACCGACGATGGTTCTTACGGTTTTAAGGGCATGGTAACAGCTAAAATCAAGGACCTCATCGACAATGAAGGCAAGCATTACGATGAGTGTGTAGCCATTGGTCCAATGATTATGATGAAGTTTGTGACCCTTACCACTCGTGAATATTCATTGCCTACCACCGTGTCGCTCAATGCGCTTATGGTTGATGGCACGGGTATGTGTGGCGCATGTCGCGTGAGTGTGGGAGGTAAGATTTATTTCACGTGTGTTGATGGTCCCGAGTTTGACGGTCATCAGGTAGATTTCGATGAGGCTATGCGTCGTCAGGCTATGTACCGCAATCAGGAGGCGCATGCCAACGATAAGCATAACCATAAATGTAATTGTTTTTAACGACTATGGCAAATAAGATTCCACGTGTAGTAGTACGTGAGCAGGATGCTCAGGTGCGTGCCACCAACTTTGAGGAGGTGTGCTATGGTTATAATCTCGAGGAGGCACAGACCGAGGCCTCTCGTTGTTTGAATTGTAAGAATCCGCGTTGCGTTGCTGCGTGTCCCGTAAATATCAATATCCCGGGTTTTATCCACCATCTTTTAGAGGGTGATTTGAAGGCTGCCGCCGATGTCATCCATGAGGATAGCTCGCTGCCAAGCATCTGCGGCAGAGTATGTCCACAGGAGACACAGTGTGAGGGCTCATGTATTCTGGGCATCAAGGGTGAGCCTGTGGCTATTGGTAAGCTGGAGCGTTTTATTGGTGACTGGAGCTTGGATAACGAAGCTGAGAGCGTCGCAAAGGTTGATGCAAATGGCCGCAAGGTGGCCGTTATCGGTAGTGGCCCTTCGGGCTTGGCGTGTGCGAGCGACTTGGCAAAGATGGGCTACGATGTTACGGTTTTCGAGGCTCTGCATAAGCTGGGCGGAGTGCTTGTTTATGGTATTCCCGAGTTCCGCCTGCCTAAAGAGAAGATTGTGGCTCGCGAGATAGACACTCTGCGCAAGTTGGGCGTGAAGTTCGAGACCGATGTTGTAGTTGGTCGTACCGTTACGATTGACGAATTGCTGGATAATGAGGGCTTCGAGGCTGTATTTATCGGCTCGGGTGCTGGTCTGCCACGCTTCATGGGCATTGAGGGAGAGAACCTTAATGGTGTGGTTTCGGCAAATGAGTTCCTCACTCGTGCCAACCTTATGCGTGCCTACGATGAGGAGTACGACACTCCTATCTATGTCGGCAAGCGAGTTGTGGTTGTTGGTGGTGGTAATGTGGCCATGGATGCTGTGCGTACAGCAAAACGTTTGGGCGCAGATGCTACGATAGTCTATCGCCGTTCCGAGGCGGAGCTTCCTGCACGTCGTGAAGAGGTACACCACGCCAAGGAGGAGGGTATTGAGTTTAAGATGCTCACCAACCCTACGCGCGTACTTGGTGACGATAAGGGCTGGGTTACAGGCCTTAGTTGTGTTGAGATGGAACTTGGCGAGCCCGACGAGAGCGGTCGCCGTTCTCCGGTAGAGAAGGCTGGCTCTGATCTTACTGTTGAGTGCGATGTGGTTATCATGGCACTTGGTACTTCACCCAATCCGCTCCTTAAGCATACCACCAAGGGCTTGGAAACCAATCGCCGCGGCTGTATTGTTGCATCAGAAGAGGGTGCCACTTCACGTGAGGGAGTCTTTGCAGGTGGCGATGCCGTGACGGGAGCAGCTACGGTTATCCTTGCTATGGGAGCTGGACGTAAGGCTGCCAAGGCAATTGATGAGTATATCAAAAGCAAGTAGAATCTGTATCAGAAGGTGCTGATGCGTTAAATTAAAGGCTGTTTAACTGATGTTAAACAGCCTTTAATTTACAATATTGCATTTTGCAGAAATTCCGCCAGCTTCCTCACCGCTATGCCTCGGTGCGATATATCATTCTTTTCCTGTGCGCTCATCTGGGCAAACGAGCAGTCGTAACCCTCGGGAGCAAATATGGGGTCATAGCCAAAACCGCCTTCTCCACACTCCTCGTGCAAGATTCTTCCTCGTACTATGCCCTCGAACAGGTACTCCTTACCCTCAATTATCAACACCATCGCCGTGCGGAACTGCGCCGTGCGATTCTCTACGCCCTCCATGCGCTCCAGCAACAGACGTTTGTTGGCTGTGTCGTCATGTCCATCGGTGGCGTAACGCGCCGACCTCACGCCTGGCTCGCCGTTTAAGGCTTCCACCTCCAGACCTGTGTCGTCGGCGAAGCAGTTCAGTCCTGTGCGAGAGTATATATATCGTGCCTTTGCCAGGGCATTACCCTCCAGTGTGGGCTCATTTTCGGGAATATCCTCGGTTATGCCGCACTCCTTGAGTGAGGTTATGTCAAACTTTTCTCCCACCACCTGAGACACCTCTTGCAGCTTGTGGTTATTGTTTGTAGCAAATACAAGTTTCATATCTTTACATTAGTTTATTTTTACATCTATTTACAATAAGTGCCAAAGCGCCATCTCCCGTTACGTTGCAAGCCGTGCCGAAGCTGTCCATGGCTATGTAGAGCGAAATCATCAGAGCCTGGTCGGCGGGCGAGAATCCCAGCATTGAAGTGAGTACGCCAAGTGCTGCCATTATGGCACCTCCGGGTACTCCGGGTGCAGCCACCATCGTGATGCCCAGCATCATGATAAAGCCGGCTATCTGCGCAAAGTCATACTCCATGCCTTGCATCATCATCAACGCAAGAGCGCATGCCACAATCTTCAGCATGCTGCCCGAAAGATGGATTGTAGCACATAGTGGCATCACAAATCCCGCTACGCCATCGCTCACGCCCATCTTCTTCGCCTGTGCGATTGATACGGGAATCGTGGCTGCCGAAGATTGCGTGCCGAGGGCAGTGAAATATGCAGGAAGCATTGTTGTAAGCATCCTGAAAGGATTTTTGCGGGCGATAGCTCCGGCCACAATATACAGAGCCACGAGCCACAGGATGTGCAGTACGAATATTACCGCAATAATCTTCACAAAGACACTCATCACCCTGAACACCTCGCCCGAAGCCGCCATATTATAGAATATGCAAAAGATATAGATGGGTAGCAGCGGAATGACCACCGTGTTTATCGTCATCACCACCACCTCGCGCATCTCAAACGAGGCGCGGCGCAACACGTCGCCCTTCAGGTAGGCGAGCCCCAAACCCAACATGAACGACAACACCAACGCAGTCATCACATCCATCAGCGGCGGTATGTTTATCGTAAAATATGGTGTTAGGGCTGCGTTTTGCGATGCAAGTTGTGAGGCGGTTGAGGGCTCTATCAATGCAGGAAATATTGTAGCGCCCGTGAAATAGGATATAAATCCAGCCACCACGGTCGAGCCATAGGCAAGCAACGCCGTAAAGGCAAGCATACGCCCTGCTCCCGAGCCGATTTCGGCTATCGATGGAGTTACCAACCCGACAATCAGTATGGGAATGAAAAATCCTAAAAATTGACTGAAAATTTCGTTGAATGTCAGCAAAGCGCGTGATTCGGGCAGGAAGCTACCCGCCAGAATACCCACTATAATTGCGATTATGACACGTGGCAGAAGTCCTAACTTTATATTTTTTGCCATCCTTATCCGTTGTTGGTTATAGTTTGGGAGTCTCCATCTGCTCAAGTCTTAGGTCGGCTGCAATCTTGTCGATAATGGCCTTTACCAGAACATCCATCTCCGAGCCGGCGGTGTAGTCCGCTGGGCAAACATAATTCACACGGTTGTCGCGTATCAGAGTGTTCATCTCCTTACGCTTGCTCTTGTTTTCGGGGTTGTACACCGCAATGGAGTGACCGCCATAGTTCTTCACCAGACGCATACATGGAATGTCGGTAGTACCATCTCCTACGTAAATCATGCGCTTGAATGGTACGGGACGCTGATTCTCCTCCATATACTGATTCACCTTGAATGTGTCATATACGGGCTCTACACCCTTGTTTATTTTGAATATGAACTGAGTCTTGTTGGTGTAGTTCACCGCCACGGCAGGCCAGTAGGCTATGCCATCAACATTGTAGAGGAACGAGCAGGCATATATACGCTTGAACTCGTGGGCTATGGATGTACCCTCGATAATCTCCTTCATGCCCGAAGAATTTATGTAGTGCAACAGGCGTATGCCACGCTCAGCTGCATAGGCATTCATTCGTGGAAACCACCCCTCCACGCCATTGTAATAGACTATGTGACGCCCTGACTCCTGAAAAGCCTCACGGCGCAACGACAAGCCCTTGCTCTGTGCCTCCTGAATCATGCGTGACATGTATGTCAGCACGGGGTCGGCATCCTGCGTTTCGGCAAGAACGTTGGCATCGTTCCAAAACTCCTTGTTGCTTTTGCCCACAGCTGGGATGAAGTCGTACTCCTGCATATTGCCTGGCGAAAGCGTGCCGTCAAAATCATATATCAACGCTACTGTGTGTTCCATAATCGTTACTGTGTTTAGTGAATTAACAAATATATAAAATTTTTTGTTGATTTCAAAAACTATATGCTTTATATACTTCTTAATGAGCGTTTCGTTAAACCCAAAAAAGGTTACCATCTCTGGTAACCTTTTTTGTACTCGAAGCCGGAATCGAACCGGCACGGACATTTCTGTCCACAGGATTTTAAGTCCGGCGTGTCTACCTATTCCACCATTCGAGCAACACTTACTTAGGTAAGACGTGGCAAAAGTAGCAAAATTATTTCAATTCGCAAACCTTTGTATCAATATATTGTATAATATTTCCCACATCCGAGGGGTTGAACCACACGAATTCCTTGTCACGACGAAACCATGTAAACTGCCTCGTTGCATAGCGGCGCGAGTTGCGTTTAATAAGTTCAATGGCCTCCTCGCGTGAGCATTTGCCATCGAAATAATCAAACATCTCGCGGTATCCTACCGTCTGCAATGAGTTCAAATTGCGCAGATGATAAACGCTTCTTGCCTCCTGCTCCAGTCCCTGTTCTATCATTATATCCACACGCTTGTCAATGCGCTCATAGAGCAATGTGCGCTCCATGTCGGTTGCAATCTTGATGATGTTGAAAGGTCGTGGTCGTCTCTTGCCTGTGCGCAGTGAGGAGTAGGGTGCTCCCGTGCCGATGCACACCTCCAATGCTCGGAGTATGCGTGCCGGATTCTTCTTATCAACCACCTCGTAATATGCTTCGTCCAACTCCTTGAGCTGCAAAGCCATAGCATCAACACCTCTCTGCTGCAACTGTTGCTGTAATGAGGCTCGCAATTCTGGCTCCACCTCGGGTAAATCATCCATACCCTCACATAACGCCTTGATATACAAGCCTGAACCTCCAACAGCCACCACAAAGTCATGCTTTTGAAACAACTCTTCAAGCCTATGCAATGCCTCCTGCTCGTATGCGCCACAGTTAAAGTCTTGCGTAAGGTCGTGTGATGCAATAAAATGATGCTCAACCGCTTGCAATTGCTCCTTGTCGGGTTGTGCTGTGCCTATGGGAATACCTCGGTAGAACTGTCGCGAGTCGGTTGAAATTATTGGTGCATGGTAATGCTGGGCTATGTTGATAGAGAGGTCGGTCTTACCCGAACCTGTCGCTCCTGCTATGACTATCAATGTTTTACCCATGACTATCTAACGTAATGGATTAATACTCGTCGTCGTAATTGTCATCACCATCAAAGTCGCTGTATTCACCCATCATCTCCTCGAATATTGAACTGCTATCCTCGCTTGCATCGGGGTCATACTGGTCGGGAGCCTGTGCATGGGCAAATTGCAGGCGTGGATACTCCATTCCCTTTTCGGGCTCCTTGGCCTCGATTACTTCAATGTAATATGCTCGCTGGGTGAATGGGTCAAAGATGTAAATAAGGCGGTCGTGAAGGTGTATTAGTACATCCTCCAACTTGGCAGTTGCCATTGGCAATGGCATGCCGTTGCCTCCATCACCCATACCACCATCCATGTCCATGTAGGTGTACTCCTGCAATCGTTCCCAGCGGTCGTCAGCCGTAAAGAATGATGCCATACATTGGTCGTAGCGAAGCATCTTGATTATGAAGTCGTGCAGGTCAAGCAGGGTGTCTGTTGCTCTAACCTCAAAGTCGCGTACGAAGTTATCGTTTTCGTCGCTGAGCATTCTGAATCTGTAAATCATATCTTAAGTTATTTAATTTCGTTTATTGCCTCTTTCAGCTGCTCCATAGCCTGCTCGAGAACCTTGCGTGTTGTGCCGACATTCAGGCGCATGTGTTGCTCTCCCTCCTTACCAAACATTGCACCATCATTCATGGCAAGGTGAGCCTTGTTTATAAGCATATCCACCAGCTGCTCGTGCTTTAGTCCAAGAGCCGAGAAGTCCATCCACACAAGGTATGACGCTTGAGGCTTGGTGATTTTCACTTGTGGGATGTTCGCCTTCAGATACTCATCCACGAAGTCTATGTTGCTCTCGATGTATGCCAGCATCTGCTCTCTCCACTCCTCGCCGAGGGTGAATGCCGCCTCGGTGGCTGTCATTGCAAAGATTGTGGCCATGTCAAATTCGTTTGCATCAAGCCACGAGAACAGACGTGTGCGCAGTGCCTCGTTGGGTACTATGCAGTAGGAACTCACGATGCCTGCTATGTTGAATGTCTTTGATGGCGCTCCAAATGTGATGCTGCAACGGGCAGCGTTCTCCGACACTGTGGCAAAGGGTGTGTGGCGGTTGCCATACAGCGGCATGTCGCAATGTATCTCGTCGGAGATAACCACTATGTTGTGCTTGACGGCGATGTCGGCCAGGCGGGCAAGTGTGGCTTTGTCCCATGTGATACCCACGGGGTTGTGGGGATTGGCAAGAATCAGTATCTTGCACTTATCGTCAATTATGCTCTCCAGTTGCTTGAAGTCCATCTCATAATAACCGTCTGCGGTTGGACGCAAGGGGTTCAGGACCACCTCGCGGTTGTTATGCTCGGGCACGAGTCGGAATGGATGATATACGGGAGGTTGTATGATGATTTTATCCCCTGGCGAGGTGAAGCTGTTGATAACCATGCCTATGCCCTTTACTATGCCCGGAATGTAACGCATCCACTCACGCTCCACCTGCCAGCCATGACGTTGCCACAACCACGACTGCACACTCTGCCAGTATTCGTCATACTGAAGTGTATATCCTAAAATAGGATGCTCCAGGCGTTTGTGCAGTGCATCGATTATGAAATCGGGAGTGGCAAAATCCATGTCTGCTACCCACAAAGGTATAAGGTCGTCACGTCCGAAGTTCTCCTTCAGGGCATCATACTTGACACAGTGCGTACCTCGACGCTCTACATAAGAGTCAAAATTGTATATCTTCTTCATCACTCTTGGGTTAAAAATTTCATTACATCCACTCCGTCTGCCACGTCCCACAAGGTTGGGTATTGTGCCCGCCCAAACTCCACGCGGCGCGGGTGGTCAATTATGTTTGACACTACGCATTGTATCTTGTCATCGTGTGCAGCAATCCAGCTCTCCACATCGCTCAACTTGTCGTAGTAGCAGTAGTTTATCTGACTCACTTTGTCGGAAAAGTCGTTACTCTCAACCATTATATGACCTCCCAAATCTTTGAAGGGTATTCCGAACATACTCTTCAGGGCTCTGTTCTGGAGGTAGTTACCCCTCATCATTGGACTGTCTGATGGGGGTGTAGTTATATTTAATTCAGCACCTCTGGGAAGAAATATCAATGATACATTTCTGCACCCCAGACCGTTGTGAGAGAATATATCTTTGCTCAGGCCCTCCATGTCGGTTTTGCTCTCCTTCTGGCCAAGCACCGCCAGCGAGTGGCGTGAGCCTCGTATAATGGTTGGCAGACCATTGTAGCGAGTGCGGAAATGACGTGCCGCCTCATCGCCGCCTGTGGCTATGGCCATCTCTATTGCCGATAGCTCGGTGTATGGTTCTATGGCAATGGTGGGGTATATTTCACGCAGCTTGCCGATTATCCACTCCATCAACACCTTGTCCTTGCTTGAAGGCTTTACGAGAGCCTTGTGACCCGCCATAACTACGCACATCAAGTCGTAAAAACCCACCAGCGGAATGTTTCCCGCCATGATTATGGCCACGCGTTTTGAAGCTTGTTGCGAGTAACCGGCCGTCCAGCGTTGTAGTTTCTCCCGGTCGAGGAACTCCACCCGAATGGCATCCACGGCCAACATGATATCGTCAAACGTGAACCACTCGTTCTGCTCCATGGCATGCCGAATCACTTCTTGCGAGGAGCTCTCCTTGCCGAAGTTGCTTAAGCGCTCGCCCAGGGTGGCGAATATCTCTATCGTGCGGTTCATCGTGGTATGTGGTATTCTCTTAATTCTCTGGCAAGTTCCTTCTCCCTACTTTGCAGACACCTGTCAACCAGAGCGTGAAACTGTGGCGAGTGGTTGTGGTGTACCGTGTGGCAAAGCTCATGCACAATCACGTAGTCCTGCAAGTGGCGGGGTAGTAGCATCAGGAACAGACTCAGTGAGAGATTTCCCTGTGATGTGCAACAACCCCATTTTGAGCGCGCAGCCCGTATGGTTATTCTGCCATAGCGGAATCCGAATTGCTCGGCAATAACTTTAACACGTGTCGGTAACTGCTCTTTCGCCTGCATGCGTAACTGTTCAATATCCTCTTGCGAAAGCGAAGGCTGCGTGGGGCGCATGGCATATTTTGCTTTTACTCTTCCAATCCACTCGGTCTTGCTCTCAAGGAACTCCAGCGCACGCCTCTGGGAAATATGTGGCGGAAAACTCAGTCTAATCTCGCCCGATGGCCGTACCGAAAGCGATATGCGTGACGAGCGGCGGGTGGAGCAGATGGTTATCTCACCCAGTGAGGGGTGGTGGAGCGAAGTTTTCATTATCCTATACGCTGACGGACAACCTCAAAGAGCATCACAGCCGCAGCCGCAGCCACATTGAGCGACTCGATGGCTCCAATCATTGGTATTGCCAACTGCTCGTCGCAGAGTTTCAGCACCTCCTTTGATATGCCCGTATCTTCGGCACCCATGATGATTACCGTAGGCTTTGAGAAGTCGGCATCGTAAATTAATTTACGACTCTTCTCGGTTGCGGCAACAGCCTGAAAACCTTCTGCTTGCAAAGCTTTTATGGTGTTGCGTATAGAGCCTACCCTGCACACAGGTATGCGGCTCAACGCTCCTGCCGAAGAGCGCATGGCATCGGAGTTTACGGGGGCCGAATTTTTCAGTGGTGTAATCAATCCATGTGCGCCGGCGCACTCTGCCGAGCGGGCTATGCCGCCGAAGTTTCTTACGTCGGTGACGCCGTCAAAGAGTACAATCAGCGGAGTCTCATCCTCGGGCACGCGCTCCAGAATATCATTTAGCTCAACATACTCAATGGGCGCAATCTGTGCTACCACGCCCTGGTGGTTGAGCTTTGTGAGGCGGTTGAGTTTCTCGACAGGTACTTCCTGAATACGTATGCGGTGGCGGAAGGCGAGGTCGCGCAACTCGGTCATCAGCTGACCTTCGGCACCCTTGCGGATGTATAATCGCTCAATCTGCTTACCTGTCTGTATTGCCTCGGCAACGGGGCGAATACCAAAAACTATATCATTCATAATATCATTGATTTTCTGTTATTTCCAATTCATACGAAGCCTTCTCCCATTCGTGCATCAGGTGGTCGTACTTGCATTTCAAAGCATTGTAGTCAGCATAATCAGACTCGTTGTATTCTGTGGCAGAGGCAAACTTTGTATCGTAGGCGGCAATTTTTACTTCAACCTCGGCCAGCTCGGCCTCTACACTCTCCACGGCCTTGCGCAGCCTGCGGATGAGTTTTTCCTGCTCCTTTTTCTGCTCATAGGATAACTTGCCCGTTGATGCCTCCTTGGGTGCGGCATTGCTGGCTGGGGTATCCTTGCGCTCAATCTCCTGCAACGACTCCACCTTGCGCTTCTCAAGGAAGTAATATATGCCTCCCAGATACTCCTTCACACCACCGTCACGAAACTCATACACCTTCTCAACCATGCCGTCAAGGAAGTCTCTGTCGTGCGACACCACGATTACCGTACCGTCATACTTCTGTATGGCACGCTTGAGGATATCCTTCGAGCGCATATCCATATGGTTGGTGGGCTCATCAAGGATGAGCAGATTGTAAGGCTCCAGCATCAGGCGCGCCATGGCCAGACGGCTGCGCTCACCTCCCGACAGCACCTTGACCTTTTTGTCGATATCCTCGCCACGGAACAGGAATGCACCCAGAATGTCGCGCAGACGTGTGCGGATGTCGCCCACAGCCACACGGTCAAGAGTGTCGAAAACAGTAAACTCGCCATCCATCAAATCGTCCTGATTCTGGGCGTAGTAACCTATGTTCACGTTGGCGCCCAGGCGTATGCTGCCCTCGGTGGACTCCAACTCACCTATAATCATCCTTGCCATAGTGGTCTTGCCTTCGCCATTTCTACCCACAAGGGCTATCTTTTGCCCACGCTCAATGGTGA
The DNA here is from genome assembly GCA_017421945.1 of Alistipes sp. Lineage (GTDB taxonomy): Bacteria > Bacteroidota > Bacteroidia > Bacteroidales > Rikenellaceae > Alistipes. The sequence continues at coordinate 12,085 of JAFOHD010000041.1, forward strand.
AGTTGGCACCCGAGAAAATATGTTTCTCGCCAAAAGATTTGCCTACATCCTTAATCTCGGCAACGATTTGTCCTGAGCGTGGTGCTGGTGGAAACTTGATGTTAAGCGTAGCCAAATCCTCTTCCTCAACCTCTATGCGTTCCAGGCGCTCCAACTGCTTGATGCGTGACTGCACCTGGTTGCTTTTGGTGGGCTTGTAGCGGAATTTTTCAATAAACTCCTCGGTCTTCTCAATGAGTTTCTGCTGATTCTCATATGCCGCCATCTGTTGCGCACGACGCTCGGCACGCAACTCTACGAACTTTGAGTAGGGAACTTTGTAGTCGTAGATGTGTCCCAGCGAAAGCTCCACCGTGCGGGTGGTTACGTTATCCAAAAATGCCCTGTCGTGCGAGATTAGCAGCACAGCACCATTGTAATTGCGAAGATACTCCTCGAGCCACTGTATGCTCTCGATGTCGAGGTGGTTGGTGGGCTCGTCGAGCAGGAATATTGAGGGGCGGCGCAGAAGCAACTTTGCCAACTCAATACGCATGCGCCAGCCGCCCGAGAACTCCGATGTGGCACGCTCAAAGTCGGTGCGCTTAAAGCCGAGTCCGAGCAGGGTTTTCTCAATGTCGGCCTCGCGTGTGTCACCACCTAAAATATGGTAGCGGTCCTGGGTATTGTTGAGTCGGAGCAATAGGTCGGCATACTCCTCCGATTCGTAGTCGGTGCGCTCGGTAATCTGTGCTGTGAGCGATGCGATGTCGGCTTCAAGACGCAGCACCTCATCAAAGGCTTTCTCGGTCTCGGACTTAAGGGTGGTGGTGTCGGCCACGCGCATCTGCTGTGGCAGGTAACCTATGCTGCACTCTCCATTTATGGTGACGCACCCCTCGGTGGGTTGCTGCTCGCCCGTGATAATGCGCAATAGGGTAGTCTTGCCCGCTCCGTTTCTACCCACCAGACCTATGCGGTCCTTCTCGTTTATGAGAAACGATATGCCATCGAATAGAGTCCAGCCGCCATAGCTGACGGTTAAGTTATCTAACGAAATCATCAGCTATGCCTCCAATATTTTTATAATCTCTGCCTCGGGGTCGGGTGCGCCGAAAACTGCGCTGCCGGCAACAACGGCATCAACGCCGGCATTGAACACCTCGCCTGCATTTTTTGCCGAGATGCCTCCGTCAATTTCGATGATGAAGTCAAGTCCCAGCTCCTCGCGCAGAGCCTTCAGCTCGCGTGTCTTGTTGAGCGAATCGGGCATAAATGACTGACCTCCAAAGCCTGGCTCAACGCTCATGACAAGCACCAGTTCAATTTTTGGCAGAATCTCTTTCAGCACCGATGCCGGAGTGGCGGGCTTGATTGATATGCCGGCCTTGGCTCCTGCGGCGTGAATCTCGTCAATGCACTTGTCGATTTGTTGTGTAGCCTCGTAGTGGAATGTGACGTAATCGGCACCCGCCTCAACAAAGCGGCGCACATACTTCTCGGGCTCGACAATCATCAGGTGTACATCCAGTACTTTGGTTGTAGCCTTGCGGATAGGTTTCATTACGGGGAATCCAAACGATATGTTTGGAACAAACACTCCGTCCATAACATCGATGTGTACCCACTCTGCTGCGCTGCGATCGATCATTTTGGTGTCACGCTCAAGGTTGCCAAAGTCTGCCGACAACATTGAAGGAGAGATAATTCTTGTCATATAGTATCTACAATATATATTAAATACAACTCTACTCTGCAAAGATAAGATTTTATGGTTAAATTAAGCATATTTTTGTGTGTTATGTGTTATCTTTTGTGTATAATTTTGCGAATAGACGAAAATATGTTATTTTTGTATAGTGAAATAATTAATAAAAATTGAATATGAAGAAAATTTTCCTCGCTTTGGTGGCTGTTGTGGCTACCTATACTCTTTCGGCACAAGATTTACGATGGGGTATCACTGGCGGTTTGAACTTCGCTAATGAGCATTTGGCAAAGGGTAATTCGTCAGATTGTTATATAGGCTTTAACCTGGGTGCTAAGGCAGAACTGGATTTGTCTTACGATATAGCGGAGGGCTTTTATGCTGATGCGCGTGCGCTCTACACTCTTAAAGGCGGCCAGTGGAGAGGTGCTCATAATAATTTGGGTTATATCGAATTGCCACTTAACTTCGGTTATCGTTTTAAGCTCTCTCAGGAGGTGTCATTGTTCGCAGGCCTGGGTCCTTACTTTGCACTTGGCGTAATTGGCAATAATGTAATTGAAGAGGGTGATACAAAGCTTAAAACCGATTTGTTTGGTGAAAGTTACAAACGCTTTGACTGGGGTTTGAACTACAATGTGGGTGTTGAACTCAAGGGTCATTGGCAGTGTTTCCTTGGTTTTGAACATAGCCTAATGAATGCGGCAAAGAGCTCGCCCGAAGGTGATGAGGTGAAGGTGCGTCCGTTGAACTTTTACATCGGAGCGGCGTATATGTTCTAACGCTGAATAACACGTTAAAAAACCGAGAGTTTTCCAACGGAGAACTCTCGGTTTTTTTGCGTTGATAGATGAAGATTATTTTATCTCCTCTCCAAAAAGTGTTGCAGAGGAACATCCTGTGATGCGGCATCGTACATAGTCACCCACCTTGTGGTCGCCGCAGTCAAAGACTACAACTTTATTCTGCGATGTGCGACCGAAAAGCTGTTTGTCGCTACGTTTTGAGTGACCCTCCACCAACACCTCAAACTCCTTGCCTACGTCACGCTTGTTGCTGGCTTCCGACAGTTTGTTTTGCAGGTTTATAATCTCTGTCAAACGTGCCGTTTTGACATCTTCGGGTATGTCGTCACCCAGGTTGCGTTGTGCAAATGTGCCGGGACGCTCTGAATATTTGAACAGAAGGCAAACTCATAACCCACCTCCTCCATCAGTGATAGCGTCTGCTTGTGGTCCTCCTCGGTCTCGCCCGTGAAGCCTGCAATAAGGTCTGTTGTGATTGCGCAGTCGGGCATGTAATGACGTATGGCCTTCACTCTGTCAAGATACCACTGGCGTGTGTATTTACGGTTCATGCGCTCAAGCATAACTGTCGAACCCGATTGCGCTGGCAGATGTATCGCTCTGCAAATGTTAGGCATAGAAGCCATCACCTCAAGTAATTCATCACTCATATCCTTGGGGTGGGATGTCGCAAAGCGCACACGTAGCAGTGGTGATATTTCAGCCACAGCCTTCAGCAGTGCGGGGAAATTAACGTCGCCCGTGCGATAGGAGTTTACGTTCTGCCCCAACAGTGTAACCTCGCGATAACCATTCTCAAACAACGAGCGGGCTTCGCTTATAATTGTCGCAGCATCACGGCTGCGCTCGCGGCCACGGGTGTAGGGCACTACGCAATAAGAGCAAAAGTTGTTGCATCCGCGCATGATGGCAATGTAGGCACTCACACCATTCTTGTCCAAACGCACGGGTGCAATCTCGGCATAGGTCTCCTCCTGCGAGAGCAGGGTATTGACTCCCTTGCCTCCTCCTTCGGCCTCACGCACCAAGCGTGGCAGGTCGCGGTAAGCATCGGGGCCTGCTACGATATCTACGGCCAGCTCTCCTTCGGTGAGCTTCTCTTTCAACCTCTCAGCCATGCAACCTATAACGCCAACAAGCAGCGTAGGCTTACGCTTGCGCAGGCGGCGCATCTCGGTAAGACGTCCCCATATGCGTTGCTCGGCATTGTCGCGGATTGAGCAGGTGTTAATAAGGATTATGTCGGCCTCCTCAATCCTGTCGGTGTAGAAATAACCCTCCTTCTGCATGATGGCAACCACAATCTCCGAGTCGCCGACATTCATCTGACAGCCGTAGGTCTCGATGAATAGCTTTCTGCCATCGCCTGTCAGGGGGCGTAAATTATTTACATTTATCATGGTCAATCAATCTAATCATTCAATACAGAATCTGCTTCGGGGAATGCTTTGAATCCCTCGCCATAGGTGTCGTAAGCATCGGTTACAACAAGGAATGCCTTGGGGTCGATAGCCTTCACCTTGCGCTGTACGAGTGCCACCTCGCGACGGCTGACAACCAGAAAAATCATCTCCTTATCCTCCTTGGTGTACATGCCTGATGCCTTGAGGAATGTTGCGCCACGCTCCAAATCGTTGATGATGAAGTTACGTAGCTTTTCATTTTCCTGACTAATGATGAAGAGCAATTTGTCGTATGAAGCACCATCAATGACGTAGTCGATAACTCGTGACGACACAAAGATACATATCAGCGAGTATAACGAAAGCAGCCAACCTCCGGTTTCTGCATCATCAATACCAATTCCGAATCCGATTACGAGCAGACCTGCCAGCACCACGCATGAGTCGGCCATCAGCACTCCGCGCGAAAAAGGTATGTGGAAATATTTGTTTAGTAGCATCGCAACGATGTCGGTACCTCCTGTGGTGGCATTGCTACGTACCACAAGTCCCAGACCAGCACCCAAAATCGTACCTCCCAGAATACATGTGAGCATCAAGTGGTCGGAGAGGTTTATGGCTCCACCCAGCAGCAATGAGGGGTCGAGTGATTGCAGAGCCTCCTGTGTAGGGTAGGCCAGGGTACTAAAAATGTTCATCAGACCAGGGGTGATGACTGCCGCAAACAACGTGCGGCCGCCAAACTGTTTGCCGAAGATGAATATGGCGGTGATGAGCAGTGGAATGTCCATCATGTAACCAAACGTACCTACCTGTACCGATGGAAAGATATTATGCAAAACAATACCCGCACCATACACTCCTCCCGGCACTATGTTGTAGGGGTTGATAAAGAATACAAATCCTGCCGCCACCATTGCACAGCCTATGACGATGAGAATCATGTCACGCCACCACGCAATGTTGGTAATCATCTCTTTGAAACTCTGTTGAACTGACATACTACTATTGTTTTTTTAATTACGGCGTAAAGATAATATTTTTTTTTGAAAAGTTGAAGCTGATTTGCTTAAGTGGGGTGTGCTTTCCTGCCTTTCATTGTGCCCTCTTTGCATGATAGAGGCGGCTTGCGTGGGCAAAAGCGATGGAGGTAATGGGTATTTTCGCCACAAAATAGACGCTTTGGTCAACTGCATGTGTAGATTTGTGGCATGTTTGGGCCCTTAGCCACAATTATTTTGAATATTGGTAATTTTGATAGACTTTTGTTCCGAAATTAGACTTTCGCAGAGTGCCAAAACTCTATTTTTTTAGGAATTTATTGGCATGTTAAATAAAAAAGTATATCTTTGTAGGGTATATACTTTGAACTAACTGGCGGAGGATAGCATCATTCGCCGATAAAAACATGAATATTATGGCAGGTTGGGGCTTTATAACATACTATTGCGTTATCACGATGTTGATTTTTGCTTACATCTTGGGGTCGATACCCAGTGCAGTGTGGATTGGTAAGCGTTATTATGGTATAGACATACGTGAGCATGGCAGCAAGAATGCAGGCACTACCAATATGTTGCGAGTGTTGGGTAAGCGTGCTGCGATTCCTGTTTTTATACTCGATTTCTTTAAGGGATTCTTGGCCGTGACGCTGGTGGGTATGTTGCGTTACGATCCCGACATAAGTTCTGCGTGGATTATAAATTTTAAGATATTGGGCGTGTTTGCGGCTGTTATAGGTCACATCTATCCGATTTTTGCCAATTTCAAGGGTGGTAAAGGCGTGGCAACATTGGTGGGTGCTGTTACAGGTATCTATCCATCAATCGTGCTGGTTTGCTTTGGAGTGTGGCTTGTTGTGTTCCTCTTCTCGAACTATGTTTCGCTGGCATCCATGACAGCGGGATGCTCTTTCCCCGTTTTGGTTATGTTTCATGCGACAACCGAACATTCGCGTTATAACGATATATCAGTCACATTCATCGTCTTCTCGTTTGCGATTGCATTCCTGCTTATATGGTCGCATCGTAAAAATATAGAACGCTTAAAAAATGGTACTGAGTCGAAGATTTACATCTGGCGACGACCACCAGACGAAAAGAAGGAATAACTTAAATAAATATGTTACAGGATAATCTTATTAAAATGTATGAGGCAAGTTTCCGTGAGCATCACGCCTTGCCAGCATTATCAGACTATTTCAGTAAGGAGTCGCTAACCTATATTGAAATGGCAGAGAAAATCGCCCGTTTGCACCTTGTTTTTGAAAAGTATGGAGTGCAGAAGGGTGATAAAATTGCGTTGATTGGTAGAAATAATATCAATTGGTGTGTTACCTACATTGCTGCGATAACTTATGGCGCAGTAATCGTTCCCATCCTTCAGGATTTCAACCCTGCCGATGTTGAAAATATTATCACCCACTCCGAGAGCCGCTTGCTCTTTGCCGGTGATACTTATTGGCAGACTCTTGACAGTGACCGCATGCCCGATTTAGAGGCAGCTGTTATTGTCAATAACTTCAGCCTTGTATATGAGCGTGAGGGCGATAAGCTGGCGCAGATTCTCAACTCATGGGAGGCCGATTTTGCTGCCAAGTATCCTGCGGGATTCTCTGCCGAGGATATCAAGTATGCTGAGGTGCCAAACTCTCAGATGATTCTCTTGAACTACACATCGGGTACTACGGGTTCATCAAAGGGTGTAATGCTTTCGGTGAACAACCTTACAGGAAACATGGTCTTCGCCAGAGATATGATTAACCCCGAAACGGGCGGCAAATATTTCTATGCAGGAGGTCGCGTGTTGTCGTTCTTGCCACTGGCACACGCCTATGGTTGTGCATTTGACTTCCTTGCGCAGCTGATGTGTGGTGGTCATATCACCCTGCTTGGCAGAATGCCATCACCAAAGATTCTGGTCGATGCTATGCAGGTGGTGAAGCCTACTGTTATCTGCTCTGTTCCTCTGATTCTTGAGAAGGTATATCGCAAGATGATTATGCCTATGCTTGAGAAGGGGCCTATGAGCATCGCCATGAAGATTCCGTTTGTTAATACCGCGCTTTACTCAATCATACGTGCAAAGTTGATGGCCTCATTTGGAGGTGAGACTCAGATTTTCATTGTGGGTGGTGCGCCGATGAATCAGGAGACAGAGTCGTTCTTGCGTAAGATTAACTTCCCATTGACGATTGGTTACGGTATGACCGAGTGTGCGCCACTTATCAGTTTTGAGCATCCATGTGATTTCAAGAGCGGTTCGTGTGGTAAGTATCTGCCGGGACTCATGGAGGCCAAGATTTTGTCCAGCGACCCACAGAATATCGCAGGCGAGATTTTGGTGCGTGGCGAGAATGTCATGATGGGATACTATAAGAACGAGGAGGCCACAAAAGCTGTGCTTGACCCCGATGGCTGGTTGCATACGGGCGATATGGGAGTGATGGATTCCGATGGCACAATTTACATCAAGGGTCGTTGCAAGACAATGATTCTTACAGGTTCGGGCCAGAATATCTATCCCGAGGAGATTGAGGATAAGCTCAACAATCTGCCACTTGTCATGGAGTCTTTGATAGTGGAGCGCAAGGGTGTATTGACCGCTTTGATTTTCCCCGATTACGACCAGGCAAAGCAGGAGGGTATCGAGGGTGAGGCCCTTGATAAGATGATGGCCGAGAATATTGCCGAGCTCAACAAGATTGTTGCTTCATACGAGAAGGTAGGCCTATATGAGCTTATGGAGTGCGAGTTTGAAAAGACTCCGAAACGTTCTATTAAGCGATTCTTATATCAGGATAAATAGAATCATCAAATTTTGTCGTTATACTCAAACCGAGAGCTCCTTATATGTGGGCTCTCGGTTTCTTGTATGCCTAAGTTGTTGCTTTACATATCGTAGGCCATGTACCTTACTTGCTTGATATTCGACTTACGTTTGTTGTTGTAGTTGCGCGAGTTGCTCTTCACGCTCAGCTTCATGTCATTTGAGGTTGCCATGCGTGCGCCCAGATATATCTTCTCCTTGCTGTTGGTTCGGAATTTATACTCATTGCTGTTTATCCTGGCGTCAATGTTACCCACAACATTATTGCGGGAGGTGATTTCGACGACCACTCCGAAGTCAATCAGCTCTTTGGTTTTTCTTCGGAATCGTTTGTTCTGCGGCCTTAGATTTGCCAGGATAACGCCCACGGGTGTCATACCTACCTTATATACATATTTCGGTTTTTTGCCTTCGGGAGGCATGAACGAGAAGTCGGTAAGCTGATATGTGATGCCGTTTCGTTGTGCAATGGCCTCATGTGGGGCAGGGAAGATGGAAGCCTGCACTTCATAACCGGCATCGGTAATAGCCTTGCAAAATTCAGGGGTGTAGAGCGAGTAGTTCATTGTGGAGATGCCACAGTGCCCGCCAATCTGGCTCAGTCGGGCAATGTTTTGTTCTGCCGTGCCGTCATTTATGGCGAGCAATATTGTGCAGTCGGAAAAAGCACGCACTTTCTGCATCCGCTCAACTCCGCCGGTGAAGCATATCCAATCATTGCCAAACATATCTTGTGCAACTTTATATGATTCCCATATATCGCTGTGTAACATGGGCTTAATATTCTGCATTTTGCACTCGGCAAGCAGCTCTTCAAGGGTGGGTATGGGTGTGCGAAGTTCGGGGTTTGTTGATTCCAGGACGTAATCTCTGCGCAGCTCCTCAAACGTTAAGTCCTTGAGGTATATGGGAGTTTCAAGTTTCGAGTACTCGCTCGCGCCGCGGGCAGTACGGTTCAGGGTGGCATCGTGGAGTATGACCATCCTCTTGTCCTTGGTGTAATGCACGTCACATTCAATGCCTTCATAACCATATTTTGCCGCAGCCGCAACTGCTGCAACACTATTTTCGGGTATTACCCACTCTCCATTACTATCTTTACTCCAACATCCTCGATGGGCATACATGTGAGGATGTGAGGGCCTTTTGGCCTCCAGAGGAAGCGATAGCAACAGGGTAAGGCAAAAGAGTAAAAGTCGTTTCATGATTATAGATTGTTTGGGTAAAATTACTCAAATTTCTATTATAATACGAATGATATGGTGTTTTGTAACATCCATACTGCATTTTTTTGTTGAAAAATACCTATCTTTGTGTTGATGAATATGAATATAAAACCTAAAGCTGATAAACCTGTTATTGGTGAGAGCCTGCTCTATTTCTTGGTGTGGGCGATGGCGTTGTTGGTGCCTATCCTCAACTCCAAAATGATGTCGGAGGAGCATGTCCTTCTGGTGAATATCTTTATTGTGTGGAGTAAGCTGATACCCTACATCTTTATCTTTCTTATCAATAACTATATCCTTGCTCCATACTTGCTGCTGCGCAAGAGATATATATCTTACACGGTGTTACTTTTGATAATGCTTGTGTCGATATTCTATACATTGGAGTATTATCTCGATTCAATCAATCACTTGCCTTATGTGAGTGCCGATAGTGAGGTGATTCATGGTAAGGCCTCGTTTACCGATCTTGCATGGTATTGGAACGTGCTGTTGGGTGTGTTTATGACCTTGGCAAATATTGGAATTAAGTTCATGTTCAAATCCATGAGCGATGAGCGTAAGATTATTGCACTGGAGCGTCAGGGATTACAGGCCGAGATGGACGCCTTGAAGTATCAGATAAATCCCCATTTCTTTATGAATACGCTCAATAACATTCATGCGTTGATTGATATTGATGCGGCTGCAGCCAAAACCACCGTCATCGAACTCTCGAAGATGATGCGTTATGTGTTGTATGATTCAGAAAATCAGGTGACTAATCTGGCAAGTGATGTGAGTTTTGTGGAGGATTACATAGCTCTTATGCGCATACGTTTCACGAGTGATGTGGATATCCGTTTTGATGTTCAGGACCCGTTGCCTGTTGGCGTGAAGGTGCCTCCATTGCTGTTGATAGTGTTTGTGGAGAATGCGTTTAAGCATGGTGTGAGCTATGCCGAGCCCTCGTATGTTCATATCTCACTTAGGTGTGAAGGCGGTAGAACCCATTTTGAGGTGCGAAATTCGCAACATAAAACCATGTCGGCACAACGTGGAGGAGTAGGGCTTGAAAATGTGCGTAAGCGTCTGGAACTTATCTACGGAGGTAATTATTCGCTCGAGGTGGATGATAGTGTGGAAAATGAGTATGTGGTTAAATTGTCAATTCCGATAATGCGATGATGAAGTGTATAGCAATAGATGATGAACCGTTGGCTTTGCGCCAGATACAGAGTTATATCGAGCGCAGTGAGGGCTTGCAGATGGTAGGGCTATGTAGTCGTGCTGCGGAGGCTCAACAACTCCTCTTGCAGCAGGATGTTGATTTGATGTTTGTCGATATCAATATGCCCGATGTGAGTGGTCTTGATTTGGTGCGCTCGCTGGATAATCCTCCTATGATAATTTTCACTACGGCCTATGCTGAGTATGCCATCGAGGGTTTCCGCCTGGATGCTGTTGATTACTTGCTTAAGCCATTCTCGTATGATGACTTTTCAAGGTCGGTAAATCGTGCTCGCTCGTTGTTTGAACTCTATCGTATGCGCGATATGCATAACAGTCCTGAGGCCGAGTTCTCGGAGGATAGTTTCGCTGCAAAAGCCGAACAATGCGACTATATATCCATCAAGGCTGATTATAAAACACATATGGTTAAATACAACGACATTATTTATGTCGAGAGTGTAGGTGAGTATGTGCGCTTACATCTGGTTGATGGCTCAAACATGGTGACGCTGTGTCGCTTGAAAAATATGGAGAGTGCTCTTCCTGCTACACATTTTATGCGAGTGCATCGTTCCTATATAATTAATTTCGATAGCGTGACGAGCTATTCTCGCGGAAAGATATATCTGAACAATGGTGACGATGTTCCGTTGAGCGTCAATTACCGCGATGTGTTCCGCAGATATCTTGAGTCGCGACAACCTACTCAGTGATGTTTACCCTAAAATGGGGAATTTGTTAAGTGGAGCGTAACCTGTCTGCGAATATTCATAGCAGAAGTGCTGAAGCCCATTAGTTAGGATTAGGTAACGAGCCTTGATTACAGCATTATAACGTGAGGCTTGCAAGAAAACTTCATGTAGCGTGTCTGGGTTCTTGAAATTGATATCTGGAGCCTTGCACTCCGCCAAGAGCAGAGGCTTGGCATCGCTGCCAACTACGACGACATCGGCACGTTGTGCCATACCATTGATAATGGCTGGATACTCCTCTATGATTGAAAGTAGTGGAGCCTTGCAATGGTTTATAAGAAACTCAACCAAATGGCGACGTACCCACTCTTCGGGTGTTAGTACGATGTATGTTGAGCGTATGCGATCATACACCAAAGTATGCCCTTTATCCTCTGTGGCACGTAAATTTATGCTCGGAAAGTTTAGTTTTGGCGTATATATCATCGTAGAAATAAAATTTTTTATAACTTTGACCGACAAATATAGCAAATATATAGAAATATGAAAAGAGTATTGTTCATTATACCGCTTTTAATTTTTTGTGTGAACACTGTGCGTGCACAGGAATATTCCTCACCCGAGAATATCTCTTTCGGACGTGAAATAGCTCGCTCGAGGGTTGTGTCATATCCAACAGCCGAGGAGGCTCAGATTTTTGGCTCGAGAGCTGCAACGTCGAAGTATGTGCGTCCTGTTGCGAAGTGGACCCGAAGCGAGGAGGACGATGCTATTGTTTTCACATCGAAATATATAGTGCCATTTTCGTGGTTGAGCCGTATGGTTATACTCTATGTCGATGCGGCATCGGGGGCTTACGAGGTTTATGTTAATGACAAGAAGGTGGGATATACGGCAAATGCCTTCTCTCCGGCAGAGTTTGACGTTACTAAATCTTCCAAGGAGGATGCTAATACAATATCTATTCGTATCCTCAAAGAGCATTTTAGCCGTAAGATGGAGAACTTTAGCGATAATGCCGAAGCCTATGTGGGTGAGGTGTATGTTATGTCGCAACCTATGATTCGTGTGCGTGACGTTGTGCATAAGGCCAATATAGATGTTACGGGCGAGCAGGCAAATGTTGAATTGGGTGTTGTTGTTAAGACCGAGTCATTAAACCCCAAGAAGGCGCGTATCCACTACGAGTTGGTTGCACCCGACACTACGGTTGTAACTTATGGCCATCGCGATTTGATACTTGGCATGCGCAGTGAGGATACCGTGAAGTTTATGGCAAAGATTCCTAGCAATAAGATGTGGAGTGCAGAGAAGCCTGTGCGTTATCGCTTGAATGTGCGTACCCAGATTGAGGGCCGTTATGTTGAGTATCAGTCGCATCTGATAGGTTTTCGTGCGGTGGAAACCGACGAGGAGGGTAACTTCTCAATCAATGGCGTTAAGACCGAGTTGTCGTATTGCGATGTGGACCCACAGAGTGTAACCGAAAAGGAGATTGTTGCGGCTCGGGCTGCAAAACATAATGCGTTGCGCCTCAAGATGGGTGCTGTGCCACATGACGTGTATCGTATGTGTGACTCGCTGGGAATGTATGTGATTGCTCAAGTTCCAATAAATACAAAGGATAGTGGTTTGTCACGCCGTAAGGGTGGTAACCCTTCGAATGACCCACAGTGGAAGAGTGCATATCTGGATAGGGTTGAGACTACTTACCGCACAACATGTGGTCAAGCCTGTGTGTTGGGATATATAATGGCCGCAGAGTCGTCAAATGGTGTGAATCTGTACGAGAGCTACTTGCGATTGAAATCATTGGAGCCTACGCGCCCGATAATTTATGGTGATGCGGCCAATGAGTGGAATAGCGATTAAATTCTTGCATTGCAGATAGGGTAGTGCAATTCTGGGGATATGGTTGCAAAGTAATTTGAGATAAATTATTATTAAAATTAGAGAAAAATTTGCACGAAATAAAAAACTACCTTATCTTTGCACCAGCAATCTAAAAGATTGATGCCTCTTTAGCTCAGTTGGTAGAGCACGACACTCTTAATGTTGGGGTCCAGGGTTCGAGCCCCTGAGGGGGTACAGAAGCGAGAAACGAAAGTTTCTCGCTTTTTTTTGTGCTCCCCTCAGGGAGTGAGAACCATGA
>JAFOHD010000042.1 GCA_017421945.1 Alistipes sp.
ACATCGTCACCTATGCGATATTCCCTGACCTCGGAAAACGACATACCACGTCCGCGGAAAGCAGTGTGATACTTTCCTGCAAAGATTTCGTTCGACAGACCTCGGGTCTTAATCTCTATCTTGCGGACTCGGCGAAGGATATCGTTCTCGCTCTGTTGCATGGCACTATGGTACGATTACGTTGTTAAGTATCTCGGTGATAATCTGCTCCGAAGTGATATTCTCGGCCTCGGCCTCGTAGGTCAGCCCAATGCGGTGACGCAGCACGTCGTGACATACGGCTCGCACATCCTCAGGGATGACATAACCACGGCGGCGTATGAAGGCGTAGGCGCGTGCCGCCTTGGCAAGCGCGATGCTGGCACGAGGTGAGCCTCCATAGGCGATGAGTGGCTGCAACTTCTCAAGGTTGTACTCGGCAGGCTCGCGTGTGGCGAAGATTATGTCGATGATATACTTCTCAATCTTCTCGTCCATATAGACATCCTCAACCACCTTACGTGCCTTCACTATATCCTCGGGCGAGATGACCTTTGCTACCTGGGGCATGCCTGCACCCGAGAGGTTCATGCGTACAATCTCGCGCTCCTCCTGCTTCTTGGGGTATGAAATCTTTGCCTTGAGCATGAAACGGTCCACCTGTGCCTCGGGCAGTGGGTAGGTACCCTCCTGCTCCAGCGGGTTCTGCGTAGCAAGCACAAGGAAAGGTTTTGGCAACGAGTAGGTCTCGTCGCCGATGGTCACCTGACCCTCCTGCATGGCCTCGAGCAGAGCCGACTGCACCTTGGCAGGTGAACGGTTAATCTCGTCGGCCAGCACGAAGTTGGCGAATACGGGGCCCTTGCGTACTACGAAGTCCTCGCTCTTCTGCGAGTAGATGAGCGTACCGATAAGGTCGGCAGGCAGCAGGTCGGGGGTGAACTGTATGCGGCTGAAGTCGGCATCTACGGCCTTCGCCAAAGTGGTGATTGCCAAAGTCTTTGCCAAGCCTGGCACACCCTCCAGCAGGATGTGGCCGTTTGAGAGCAGGCCTATGAGCAGCGTGTCAATCAGGTGACTCTGCCCCACGATTACTTTGCCCAGCTCGCTGCGCAGGGTATCAACGAATACGCTCTCGCGCTCGATTCTCTCGTTAAGTTCCTTAATGTTAATTAATTCACTCATGGTATTATGTTTTTATTTGTTTTGTTTCAGCATGGTTAAAACAGGGTTTGCATTTATGCAAACGATGCAAATGCGAATATTATTGCAAAGATATGAAAAATGATTAAAAAAGAAAAGAGGAAACTCTTCTTGTTAAGTCTCCTCTTCCCATGTTGCTTATTTGCTTGCAAGCTCCTTGACTATTGCCTGCATCTGGGGGTATTGACGTTCCATGCTCTGCAACAGTTTGTATTGGGCGCGTGTGCGCACAAGGTTGTGGTCGGGGTAGGCGATTTTGTAGTAACGGTCGCCATCGATATAGTCCATCAAAAAGCGCAGCACCTGCTCAAAAGTGATGTAGCGGCCTGCAAATGCCAGCCACTCAAGTTCGCTTGGACTCATCGTGGATAGCTGCTCCGAGAGGTAGCCCTCGGTGTAGGCGCGGAACATGTCGATGCTCATCTCCACATTCTCCAGACACTTGTCGTCCTCGGCTCCGGTGTTGGTGTAGGAACGTATGGCGTCGCCAAAGTCGTTGAGCGAAGTGGAGCTCATCACCGTGTCAAGGTCAATGGCACACAATACGTTGCCTGTGGGGCGGTCGAAGAGTATGTTGCTGATTTTGGTGTCGTTGTGGGTGACGTGTGTGGGTATTGTACCATTCTCCACCAGCGACCAGAATCCGAGCATCTCCTCGCGGCGGCTCTCCACCCAGCCAATCTCCTCGGCCAGCTCTTTCACTCGGCCTGCGGGGTCGGCAGCTATGGTTGCGTCCCACTGCTCAAAACGCCAGCGTATGTTGTGGAAACCCTTGATGGTCTCGTTCAGGGGCTTGTCGAAGTCGGCAAGCAGAGCCTGGAAACGGCCGATGCCCACACCGCCCTGATAGGCGAGTTCGGGTTTGTCGGCGCGGTCGTAGGTGATGGTGTCGGGGATGAAGATGCACACTGCCCAGAAGTTGCCCTCGCTCTCAACGTAGAGCTTGCCGTCGAGGGTAGGTACTACGGTCAAGGTCTCGCGCATGGGGTCTGCCACCTTTGCCTTGATATGCTCGGTGACGGCAAGGATGTTGTCCATCATGCCCGGCACGTCGGGAAATACTATGTGATTCTTGCGCTGGAGAATGTAGTTGGGGCTCTCACCCTCGGTCTTTACGATATAGGTGTCGTTGATAAAACCCTCTCCTAAAGCATCTATTGATGCTATGTTGCCCTCAATGGCAAACTGGTTGGCTATTGCTAAAAGTTTTTCGTTCATATTGTAAAAGCTAAGATAGTTGTTCCAAAAATGTTGCAATAGAGTCTAGATAACTGCCTGATGATATAAAAAATATTAGATATATGCTATAAAAAATCCTTATAATAAAAGTAAACAATTTCAAATACAGATATGAAATAACCCAAATCATCAATAGTTTAATAAACACACTAACATGATTGGGTTCTACCCTCTGCTTCAGCCACTCCCAAATTTTCAATAAGTATTCCATGCTAAATAATGATTTTGAATTTTCTTCTTAAGCCATCACCACCTCGCCGAAGAACTGCGGACAGTGGAAGTTGGGCTCGGGCATGTCAATCGGTGCCCAGCTCAGGAAGTGCGGGCGGTCGCACTTGTCACCACACTTGTAGAAGTTGCAACGCAGCATCGCCGGTGCGCTCTTAAGTCCCAGTAACGAGAATGGAATCACCTCCACCATCCACCACTTCTGCCCCGCTCCGCGCGAATTTATGGGCGCACTCGAGAGTGAGCCGAAGCGACGTATCTGCGCCATCTGCTCTGGGGTGAAGGGGTGCGCCTCGGTGCGTGAGGTGCGGTGTGCAGCATACAGCGTGCCTATGCAGTTAATCTCAAAGTTGAAGTAGCCGTCGTGTGAGGGGCTCTCCACGAAGAACTCCACGCAGCTATCCTCCCACACTTTCTGCTCGGCACTCGTTGCCACGCCGCGCAGGTGCTCCTCCTCGACCTCGAACATCACCGCTATGGCATCGTCCGAGTGAGCAATGCGGAATGTAACCTCTGGAGCATAGGGGTACTCGGTCCAATTCACGCATGCCACTGCGTGACTCTGCACACGATCGCACATGACAAGTCGTATCTCGTTGTCACGAAACTGCTCAATCTTACGAATAAATCGAGCCTCGATGCGTAGCGTGGTTTGCTCTGAAGTTTTCATTTTAGTGATGGTATAAAAACAGGCTTGCTGTGAAATTATTAACAGCAAATATCATCCAAAATTAAGCAATAAAAATTAAAAATCAATAGATAGACTGATAATTTTTTCGTTTTTTTGCTTTGTCCGATGCGAAAAATCGGAAAGGAGAGAACCTGCACCCCACCTGAAAATAGGCCTGCTTGGAGTTGTGGTTGGCACAGAACTGCGAGCCGGCGGGGTGGAGTGAGTTTTTCGGCAGGGTGGAATTTTTGTGGCTATTGTTGCCCGTAACCCCTAATTTTGAATCTTGAATTTTGAATTTTGAATTATTATTATGTATATTTGCATAATTAAAACCCTGAATATTATGAAAGAGATGGTATTAGTTTCTGGCGGTGCGGGTTACATTGGTTCTCACACAGCCGTTGAGTTGATAAACGCCGGTTATGACGTTGTTGTTGCCGACAACCTTTCAAACTCTGATATGAGTGGTGTGGAGGGTGTCCGCAAGATTACAGGCGTGGATGTTCCTTTTGTGAATGTAGATTGCTGCGACAAGGAGGCTTTCCGCAAGGTTTTCGAGCAGTATAACTTCAACTCGGTTATTCACTTTGCGGCCTACAAGGCTGTGGGTGAGTCTGTTGTAGATCCTATGAAGTATTATCGCAACAATCTCACATCGTTTATGAATGTGGTTGATTTGATGCGTGAGTTCTCGCGCCCCAACATCGTGTTCTCGTCATCGGCTACCGTTTATGGCGAGGCTGACGAGTTGCCCGTAACCGAGCTTACTCCACGCAAGCCTGCCACTTCGGCCTATGGCAACACCAAGCAGATGTGTGAGGATATCCTGCGTGACTCGGTGAATGCTTATGACGGCGTGAAGGGTATCTCATTGCGCTACTTCAACCCTATCGGTGCCCATCCAACAGCTCTCATTGGTGAGCTTCCACGTGGTGTGCCACAGAACCTTGTGCCATTTATCACCCAGACCGCTGCGGGCGTTAGAGAGTGCCTGAGCGTCTTTGGTGACGACTACCCAACTCCCGATGGTTCATGCCTGCGTGACTACATCGACGTGGTGGATTTGGCAAAGGCTCACGTTGTGGCTATCACACGCATGATTGAGAATAAGAACAAGACCAAGTATGAGGTGTTCAACATCGGTACAGGTAACGCTACATCGGTTCTCGAGCTTGTGAACAGCTTTGAGCGCGTGAATGAGCTCAAGCTCAACTACAAGGTTGCTCCACGTCGTCCGGGTGATGTTGTGTCAATCTGGGCCGACACCACTCTGGCCAACGAGGAGCTTGGCTGGAAGGCAGAGCGTTCGTTGGACGACACCCTGAAGGCTGCGTGGTCGTGGGAAAAGAGTGTGCGTGGCATAAAGTAGTGTCGCGAGCAATAAATATTTGAATTCTACGTTATTACTCTGCACGGGTTGTAAATCAATCCGTGCAAAGTGTTATAAATAATTGTATTAGATGAAAAAATTATTGATACTCATGGCATTGGTGCTGCTTGCTGTGGCTGACGTTGCAGCGCAGAAGTACTACATACCACGATTCAAAAAGACCAAAATCGAGAGGGATTACACGCTCGACGAATCCAAGCGTAAGTTTGTCGTCAATCTGGGCGGCAGCTACAATATCTGCATGGGTATGCAGAATGTGGTGAAGTACGACGAGCGAGGCGACAAGGTCAACTACAACCAGAGCATGTCGGTTTCTGGCGGTACGTTCTATCTCGGTCTTGGCTACCGTTTCAACGAGAATATAATCGCCACACTTGAGAGTGGTTTCCAGATGCAGGACAACGACAACTCCATTCCGCTTTACGCCTCGTTTAAGTACTATTACGGCAAGGCTGTGCAGAAGAAGCGTTACCGCTGGTTCAACTACCTCAATGCAGGCCCTCAATTCTATCTGGGCGAAAACTCAAAGAGTGTGGGCGGTCTGGTGGCTGCCGGTGGAGGTTTGAGAGTGCTGGCGGGCCGTACCATGAAGATGGATATATATATGGGTTATCAGCTCAACATGCGCTCATGCTTTCCATCTATGGGTGGCAAGTTCGATATTCCCGAGTCGGACATCAGCTATCGCCAGTTCGCGCACCTTATCCAGGTGGGTGTGAACATCCCATTGTGGTAGTTCGGGGGTGCAAGCATACGGGTCCGCATCCGCTGGGTGTGGACTTTTTTGGTTATGAAGGTTAGTATTCAACATAAAATTTTTGCAATATGAAAAGGTTAAATGGCAATGTCACCATAATTACCGGTGGCGGAAAGGGAATCGGATATGGCTTGGCCGAGGCTTTTGCCGAGCAGGGGTCAAATCTTGTCATCACGGGACGCACGGAGTCGCGTCTGATAGCAGCTAAGGAGAAGCTGGAGGCAACTTATAATGTTGAGGTGCTGCCCATTGTTGCCGATGGTGCCGACGAGCAGGCGATAAAGATGGTTGTCGCAAAGAGTATAGAGAAGTTCGGCAAGATAAATACGCTTGTCAATAACGCCCAGGTGTCGAAGTCGGGAGTGCCTTTGGTTGAGCACTCGAAGGAGGATTTCGACCTTGCCATCTACTCGGGTCTCTATGCCGCATTCTTCTATATGCGCGAGTGCTTCCCCTACCTTAAGCAGAGCCACGGCTCGGTTATTAACTTCGCTTCGGGAGCAGGTCTGTTTGGTAAGCTGGGCCAGGCATCCTATGCCGCAGCCAAGGAGGGCATACGCGGCATGTCGCGTGTGGCTGCCGCCGAGTGGGGCCCCGATGGTGTGAGGGTGAATGTGGTGTGCCCGCTGGCTATGACCGAGAGCTTGCAGCAGTGGAAGGAGAGCTACCCCGAACTCTATGCCAAGACCATTCAGGGTATTCCTCTGGGCCACTTTGCCGACCCCAAGAACGACATTGGTCGAGTGTGCGTGTTCCTCGCTTCCGACGATGCCGCCTACGTTACGGGCGAGACCATCACCCTGCAGGGCGGTAGCGGCTTGAGACCATAAAAGATTTTTTTTTGGGGTTAAGATGCGCAATTTTGATTCTTAATTTTGAATTTTGAAAAGCTCTGCCTATCTTTGCACCCGATTTCAGGCATGATGGGATTTGGCGGTGAGTGTTTTTTGCCAAGTTGAGTAGTGCCGCAGGTAATAACTTTTAATAAACAAAAACAAATGAAAACACTTTCAATCAATGCTACAAAGCGTACCGAGTACGGTAAGAAGGTAGCTAAGGCTATTCGTCGTGAGGGTCAGGTTCCTTGCGTTATCTATGGTGGTGGCGAGGAGATCGCATTCTCAGTTGATGTAAAGGAGATTAAGCCTTTGATTTACACTCCTAACTCTTATGTTGTTGAGATTAACATCGACGGCAAGGTAGAGAAGGCAGTTATGCGCGAGGTTCAGTTC
>JAFOHD010000043.1 GCA_017421945.1 Alistipes sp.
GTCCACGTGCCTCCACATTCACCACAAGTCCCACATTATAAAAGACTACCCTATCACGTTACCACATCGCACTCATTCCCATCATTCCTACCTCCTCCGCAACAGTAAAGAGCACCTTCACACCCTGTTTCCAAGAAGAACGCTGTTGAAGAGCATGAGCCAAGGTCTCCAGAATGACTCCGACACCATAGCCATCATCAGCAGCTCCATAAGACCACACGGTATCCTTTGGCATCGGCTGGCAGTAGCGCGAATCATAGTGAGCAACAAAAAGAAGGTATGCAGCAGAATCCGCCGAAGACTGTGGAGCGAACTCTGCCAGTACGTTCACTGCGTCAAACTGATATACGACATGTTTGTTTTTAGGACCTACTAAAGAGTCATACTCGAACAATCTTACTGTGTCTGCACCAAGACCCTCTAGTCTGTCTACAAGATATTCACGCACACGGGCTCTCTCTACAGGATGAGCCACCGAATGGTGCTCCTTGGAAATCACCTCGATATCCCTTACGACACGCGCTGAAGAGAACCCTTCATGATCCGCACCTTTCGGTGACGGAAGCGTAAATAGTCCGTATGCAAGAAAGGCAGACAGAACAACTGCCAAGCCCAGTATAAATGGTCTGATCTTATTCATAAAGTTTCTTATACTTGAATCTCTTAGGTTCCTCGTTTCCGAGACGACGTTTCTTATTTTCCTCATACTCTGAGTAGGTTCCTTCGAAGAAATATACCTGTGAGTCACCCTCAAAGGCAAGGATATGAGTCGCGATACGGTCAAGGAACCAACGGTCATGCGAGATCACCACTGCACATCCGGCAAAGTTCTCAAGACCTTCCTCAAGCGCACGAATAGTGTTCACATCTACATCATTGGTTGGCTCGTCGAGAAGGAGTACGTTTCCTTCGTCCTTAAGAGTCAGGGCAAGGTGAAGACGATTTCTCTCACCACCAGAAAGGATGCCGCAGAGCTTCTCTTGATCCGCACCCGAGAAATTGAAACGAGAAACATAAGCACGTGCATTCACTTCCCTCTTTCCAAGCTTCACAAACTCTGAGTTCTCTGCAATTGTCTCATATACGGTCTTGTCAGGATCGATTCTTCTGTGCTGCTGATCTACATAAGCAAGCTTTACAGTCTCACCAACCGTAATCTCACCTGTATCCGGAGCATCAAGTCCCATGATCAGGCGGAACAAAGTAGTCTTACCTGCACCATTAGGTCCGATTACACCAACGATACCAGCTGGAGGAAGCACAAAGTTAAGATTTTCATACAGAAGTTTGTCTCCATAAGCCTTGGACACATTCTTAAACTCGATAACCTTGTTACCAAGTCTTGGTCCGTTAGGGATAAATATCTCGAGTTTAGCCTCTTTTTCACGGCCATCATCTGCAGCGAGCTTCTCATATGCACCCAGACGAGCCTTTGACTTCGCCTGACGAGCCTTTGGAGCCATACGCACCCACTCCAACTCCCTTTCAAGGGCTTTGCGGCGCTTGCTTTCCTGCTTTTCCTCCTGAGCAAGACGGGTACTCTTCTGATCAAGCCATGAAGAGTAGTTACCCTTCCATGGAATACCCTCTCCTCTGTCCAGTTCGAGAATCCATCCTGCCACATTGTCCAGGAAGTAACGGTCGTGCGTAACAGCGATAACCGTACCCTTGTACTGCTGCAAGTGCTGCTCCAGCCAGTCGATTGACTCGGCATCGAGGTGGTTGGTAGGCTCGTCCAACAGAAGCACATCGGGCTGCTGCAACAGCAGACGACACAAAGCCACACGGCGACGCTCACCTCCCGACAGCACCTTCACACTCTGCTCTGGGTCGGGACAACGCAACGCATCCATAGCGCGCTCCAACACACTGTCAAGCTCCCAACCGTTCACATGGTCAATCTGCTCATAGAGTTCGCCCTGACGCTCGATAAGCGCATTCATCTCATCGTCCGACATAGGCTCGCAGAGCTTCATGTTGATATCCTCATACTCCTTCAACAAGGCAACCGTAGCGGCGCAGCCCTCCTCGACAACCTCCTTGACGGTCTTTGTGTCGTCAAGCTGTGGCTCCTGCTCAAGGTAACCGACCGAGTAGCCCGGAGCGAATACCACCTCACCCTGATAGTTTTTGTCAATGCCTGCAATAATCTTCATCAGGGTAGATTTTCCCGAGCCGTTCAAACCGATGATACCGATTTTTGCGCCATAGAAGAATGATAGATAGATGTTGTTCAACACCTTTTTCTGATTAGTGAAGGTCTTTGAGACACCCACCATGGAAAAGATAATTTTCTCGTCTGCCATATTATTTTTTGTTATATTATTCCAAATTTTGACAAAGTTACAAAAAGTTATTCACTTAAAGAAAGATGTTACACCTTTTTTATAATATTAAATCGAGAGAACGATAATTTACCAAACCAAGCCACAACGTTATAAGACATTTTTATATCAATATTGATTATTATTATCGTTTAATTATTGCATATTTTCAAAAATACACTATTTTTGCATACGTAAAACAGAAAATAAATTCAAACCATAAAACAAAACAAATTTATGAGCATCAAAGGTACAGCAACAGAGAAGAATCTCTTGAAGTCATTTGCAGGCGAGAGCCAGGCACGTAATCGTTACACATTCTTTGCAAGCGTAGCGAAGAAGGAGGGTTTTGAGCAGATTGCAGGCGTATTTACCGAGACTGCCGAGCAGGAGAAGGAGCACGCAAAGAAGTTCTTCAAGTATTTGGAGGGTGGTGATTTGGAGATTACCGCGACATACCCAGCAGGCAAGATTGGAACAACAAAAGAGAATCTTCTGGCTGCCGCTATGGGCGAGCATGAGGAGTGGGAGGTACTCTATGCCGAGTTCGCCGAGGTTGCCGACAAGGAGGGTTTTGCAGATATTGCAGAGACATTCCGTCAGATTGCAAAGGTTGAGGCCGAGCACGAGCGTCGCTACTTGAAGCTCCTTGAGCGCGTAACAGATGGCACAGTATTCATCCGCGACAATGAGATTTGGTGGCAGTGCCGTAACTGCGGTTACGTACTATTGGCGAAGGAAGCTCCTTTCAAGTGCCCAGCATGCGCACACGCACAGGCATACTTCGAGCCAAAGAAGGAGAACTATTAATATACTCATTTAATGAACAAAGGCTGCTTCGCATTGCGGAGCAGCCTTTCTTTTATTCACCAAGAAGCAGTTTGCGGGTATCTGACATAAAAAGATGATACGCTTCACGCGCTGCGACATTCATCGACAAAGTGTCAGCCACTTCGGGAGGCAGGATTCTATATTTAGGCAGATGCACCCACACAGGGACGTGGTTAATGTAATACTTTAATTCGCCACTCGCATCTTCCTCTATATCAATCATAACAATTAGTCCACCGTCAGTATGGCGTTTACGTTGATTTGAGACAAAATTACCAAGCGAATAGACAACAATCTTTCCCTCCTCATCTTGCTCATAAGGCTGCACAACATGAGGATGCGAGCCGATGATAATATCCACTCCACAACGTTTCATCAACTCTGCCATCTGGCGTTGATTACGGTTAGGGCGGCGTTCATACTCATTACCCCAATGCACAAAGGCGACTACGCAATCAACCTCGTCGTTACGTATGGAGTGCAGGTCACGCACCACAACCGCGCTGTCGAGCCTATTAACCACAACACCTTTCGGCACAGGAATACCATTTGTCCCATAAGTGTAGTTGAGCATTGCAAGACGCACACCGCCACGCCTTATATACTTTACATTATTCATGCTGTAATCCGCACTATCGCGGAATACACCCATACGCTCAACGCCACATTCGTCAAGGATATCTGCCGTACGTTTGACTCCCACAGCACCTCTATCCAAGCAGTGATTATTGGCCAACAGAGCCACATCCACCCCCATATCCCGCATAGCATACGCCACCTCGGCAGGCGAGCAAAAACATGGATACCCCGAATATCTGCCTTCACGCGATAGGGTAGTTTCAAGGTTTACCACTGCCAAATCGGCTTGGCGAAAATACTGTGCCACATAACGAAACGACTCTGTGAAATCGTAACCGCCATCTGTCTGAAGGGCTGCGGTGAGCTGTGGAGTATGCTGCATCAAATCCCCAGCCACAACCATACGCATGCGCCGTGGAGGCAGCTTCACGCCCGGAGGCTCCTGACATGGCTCCACAAACTGCACAAAGCACAGCGGCACGAAAGCCGCCACGAACATCGCTATTATGGTTAAAATCTGTTTCACGATGCCAAAAATACGAAAAAATCAAACACAACGGCAACAAAAAAGTGGATGTCCGCATTTTTTCGGACATCCACCCATAAAAATTGTATCAACCCACATCAGAAATTATACTGCAACATGATACTCACACGATTAGCCGTACCCTTCAAACCATCCATATTCTTTCTTCCGCCACGCAGGTACTCCGCAGCCAGGGTGAAGTTGTCGGTCACATGGTAGAATACATTACCGAAGATATAAGTTCCGCGGCGATACTCATCTACCGAGTAGTAACCATTGTGCTGCTCAACGCGAGCCACCGAATATCCGCCCGACACGGTGAGCTGCTCGGGGATAATCTGCACCTGTGCCGAGCCCTGCACCGCCCACATAGGCATGGTCTGAATCTGGTTTTGATTTTCAGGATGAGGCGTAAAATCAAGACCGCTGCCTGTCAAATCCTGGATATATGGTGTGATACCCTTACCATAAACACCGTTGAAGTAGAGGCTTACCATGTCGCACATCGACAGCTTACCACTCAGCTGCACTCCCCAGCCAAACAACGAGGTATTCTCGCCACCCACAGCATTGTGCAGATACATATTCCTAAGTACCGCCGATGCCCGCACATGACTGCGGCAGTTACGTCCCCACGAATACTCTACATACATAGGCACATCGGGCACACGCTGTGAGATAGGACGGAAACTCTCGCCATAAGTACCGCTCACTACGGGCATCTCCAACGCCAAGCCCATCGTCAGGTGATTCTCAAGCACCGAGAGCTCATAGCGCAGCATGGTGGCGAAATTAAAGTTGTAGGCATTGGGGCCATGATGGTCGATGGTCTCGGGCACGGCATCAAGGTCACAGAAAGTAGTGACATCACGACCTGCCGTGAGTCCGAACATCGAGACGTAGGCCGAACGCAGACGTGGCACATACGAGAACTCCTCGCCTCCACGAAAATCCATATCGATATAGGCAACCACAGGTCCCAACTTACGGGAATTTACGACCGCCTTGGTGAAAATACGCGAAGTCGTAGCATCCATCATCACACGCTGACGATTGGCATAGTTGGCAAGGATAGGAATTTTGTAAGGCACAAAATCAATATCATCCACAGCACCCATAAAGTCGTAGCTCGTACGCAAATTCACATATCCTCCCACACCCAGCGCAAAACGATTGTCGCGCGAGGTGAATATGATTGGCGGATTGTGGGTCTGCTGAAAACCCTCACGCCGTGTAGTCTCAAACACGCCCATTGCAGTGCGGGCAGAATTGCATTGCTCTACAATCACACCCTCCACGGTAGCAGGGTAGGCGTTTGCATCACTCTCGGAGAGCATCATCAAAACAATGGGATGATAGTCCTCCGAATTACTCTGCGCACGTACCTGTGCAAAACCACACATGGCACATACAATAAAAAGAAGTCTAACTGTTTTCATCGCAAAATCTTTTAATTAATACTCGGTTTACAAAACATCACTTTACATAAAACGTTTATAAACAAGCTATTCGCAAGATATATGCCAAACAAGGAGTATCAATTTTTACAAATAACACAGCTTCAGTACCGCACAACCAAATATATGACTACCAAACACATAACACGATAGGCGAGATAAAAATTAAAAAAAAATCAAAAAAAACTTTTCAAAAATTTGCAGTTTATAATTTTTATACTACCTTTGCAATCGCAATCAGCAAGAAGGTGTGTTAGTTCAGCTGGTTAGAATACGTGCCTGTCACGCACGGGGTCAGGGGTTCGAGTCCCCTACACACCGCAGAATTAAACAATGAGCGACAGAATAATCTTCTGTCGTTTTTTTTGTTTTACACCACCCTTAAAACTTTTCACTATGCGAACAATAGAAGTCTGCTGCTCATCACTAACCGAAGCACATGAAGCAGAGGCAGGGGGAGCTGCCAGGATAGAACTGTGTGCTGCAATATCGTGTGGCGGAGTAACCCCAAGCCACGGCACAATCAAACGCGTGATGGAGGCTGGACTCAAACTCAAGGTAAACGTGTTGATTCGTGCGCGCGAGGGTGGATTTCACTATACCGAGGATGAAATCGACACAATGTGTCGTGACATTGAATTTTGCCGCCAGACAGGCGTACACGGCGTGGTGATAGGCGCCTTGACCGAGCAAGGCGACATTGACATCAACGCCTGCCAACGCATGATTGCCGCAGCCAAAGGGCTGTCCGTTACATTTCATCGGGCATTTGACATCTGCCGTGACCCACATATAGCGTTGGAGCAAATCATAGAACTCGGTTGCAACCGATTGCTGACATCGGGACAGCAGGGCAGTGCCGAGCAGGGCGCAGAGCTCATCGCAGAGCTCAATCGCCGTGCCCAGGGGCGCATTATCATCATGCCCGGAGCGGGTATCAATCCACACAACATCGCCTCCATAGAACAAAAAACCGCGGCCACGGAGTTTCACTCCACAGCCGCAGTTGATTCCCCCGATACCGCCTATCGCGGTTCTGCGGTATCATTCACCGCCAATCCCCAGCGCGAGGGTATCCTACGCCATAGCACGAGAGAGGTGGTGTCAGAGCTTGTGAATAACACCCTTTAGCTGCTCGGCGAGCGAGGTGTTGTATCCTTGCGAGAAATATACCACTCTGCCAAAACTATCACACACAGCCACCACAGGCAATGTCTTTGCTCCAGAGTTGCATGCCGAGCATATCATCGAGCGCACCTTGTCGCCTACATCTACGCCATAGTGAGCCTTGACACCACCCAGCATATTGCGGTCATACTTTTCGGCATCGGCCTTTGTTGCGTGCATCACTATCAGCGGACGCCCCCACGCCTGAAGCTCCTCGGAAATAGAAGCCAGACCACGTGATGCGTGGTTTGTAGGCTCGTCACTCGTGCCCATAACCGCCACCACAAAGTAACCTCGCCCAGTGGTCGAGAGCAACGATTTTTCACTCGCTGCGCCCTCGGGAAGATAGAGTTTCCCAACATCAATCGAGCCTATCACCCCAATATCATCACTCGCAGGGCGAATAACCATGTCGATATCCTGCACCTGACCTCCCTTCACATTAAATGTCACCGAACGGGCCAGCACCTTTCCGCTCGCCATGCGGTTGCCCGTAGTAAGCATATAGTAACCCTCATCAAGTGTGATTCTGCGCAACAGCAGGCTTGGATCGGCCGTAGCTCCCAAATCATCCTCATGATTCACATCAAAGCGTATCGTGCGGCAGCGTCCATCCTCTATGCGGCATATCGAACAATGGCGATAATAGTTTGGATTAGGAATGGTTGGAACAATCTTGGGATTATAGATTGTACGTATAGCACCCTTTACTCTCTCCTGCTGGGCTATCGCGCCATCCAGAACCACATCAATCCACCCATCTCCGCTCTTATACTGCGGACAACCGCTCACACCTCCCATGCGTGATGCTATGCCGAATGTGCGGCACGCTGCAACAAAGAAACGGTTGCGCGAAGCTCCATCCGCCACACGCAGACGCAGCACTCCCGCAGGTGTCGCCTGCAACGAGATGGGGTTATACTTGTTCTCCAGCAATATATTCTCCTTAACCCAGCCGATAATATCCTCTACCGAAGGATTTTCGCCCACTGCGGGCACCAACACCTCACGAATCTGCGTGCGGTAGGGTTGCAGGAACTCACTCTCAATGCGAGGATTAAGTATATATTGCACATATTCCGAAGT
Source organism: Alistipes sp. (assembly GCA_017421945.1). GTDB lineage: Bacteria > Bacteroidota > Bacteroidia > Bacteroidales > Rikenellaceae > Alistipes. The sequence goes on from JAFOHD010000043.1 coordinate 7,971, forward strand.
AAGGGGTGCCGACTCGGTTGCCGACAAGGCATCCTCGAGCACATGAAGCGATGTATCGTGCAAATCCTTGCGAGAAATCACCCCCAACAACGCCACAGCACGCTCACGCTCTGCGCCCGACTTTGAATCAATAAACTCTTTGACATTTCGCCAATTACCCATAGCACCCACAATCTTATCCTGTTCAGGCAGAGAGTACGAAGCACACTTTTCCGCTGTCATGAACGTAGCCTTATAGGCAAGTCGCAAGGCATCCTCCTCGGCCAGACGTTGTTTGTTTTTGGCTATGGCCTCTTCGCTGAGGCTCACAGGAATCTCACCAGGAACAGGCGGAGTCATATTCTCCTCGAATGAGAACACATCGCCCTGCCTCTTATCCAGCACAACTGTTATCTCCTCGCTACAAAGTTTACCAAATCCAAATCGTCCCTCGTGCGATGCCCACACAAGCATATCACCCAAACCCATGTGCAGCGAAACCTCACCCTCGGCATTTGTCGGCAGAGTAACGACAGTAGTGTATTCGCCGTAATTGAATATCTTAAACTCCACGGTAGCACCCTCGACCTTTGCGCCCTCGCTATCAACCACCTTCACCACAGAGTTACGCATGGGTGCGTAGTTGTCAATAACGTTAATTTCGGTATAACATTCACTTCGTTGAATCACATCCTCAGGCCCATTATAACTACCATACACTCGCGTGTGCATCAGCAGGGCACGTGTTGCAGGCTGATTAAACCACGCTACATTAAGGGCCGGCTCAGGCTCACAAGCTCCCAGAAAGTACCACTTACCATCCACCCATGCCTCTACCCATGCGTGATTGCTGTCAGTATGCGCCCAGCGTGGCGTATAAACCTGACGAGCGGGGATACCCACAGCACGCAGAGCCGATACCGTAAAGGTTGATTCCTCACCGCAACGTCCCTCTGCCGTAAGCATCGTGGCCAGGGGTGAGGATGTACGGCTATCGGAAGGTACATAGGTCACCTTCTCGTGACACCAATGGTTAATCTCCAGCACAGCATCATGCAACGACATACCCTCGATGCGCATTCTCAACGTGTCGTAGTACATCATGCGAAAGTCATCCAGACGCTCGTTATTCACCCTAACAGGCAACACAAAATGGCGAAACAAATCCTCGGGAACATCCTCGCCCCACGCCATCTGCTTGCGGGCACGAAGCGACATACGCACATTGTCGAGGAAATACTCGCCATCATAGTCACCCATATCGGCTGACGACATGGCCGAATAGAGAAACTCCATGGCACCTCGCTCTTCGCAGGTCATATCCCCCTTATCAAACACCGAGAACACATCACCCTCGGTAAAAAAGGCACGTCGAGCCTCAAAAGCCGCATGGACCGACTCACGCACCTCCTTATCAGAAATAAATTCTCGTTGGCAACTACCCATCAACAGCAGGCCCACAACAGCAAAAATAAAAGAGAGTTTATTTTTCATCTTCGTTTGGTTTTAGCGACGTAAATATACAAAATTATCTACACAATACGACAACGACCCGACACTTATCTGCCGAGATACAAAAATTTATGTATCTTTGTTTTCAGTAATTACAAACTTTAACAACTACTAATATGAAGCGACATCTTTTGTTTTGCGTTGTGACTCTGTGTGTAGGAATTTTCACTGTGGCAGCACAACAGACAAGAAGGCCTATCGACTATGTGAACCCAATGATTGGAACCGACGGAATGGGGCACACCTTCCCGGGTGCATGCTCACCATTTGGCATCGTGCAGCTAAGCCCCGACACCGACACCATTCCACATAACATCAATGGACAATATCAACCCAAAACCTATGAATACTGCGCCGGCTATCAATACAAAGACAAGACCATCGTAGGTTTCAGCCACACCCACTTCAGTGGCACGGGACACTCCGATTTGGGCGACATACTCATCATCCCCACAACAGGCGAACTGAAACTTAACCCTGGCACTGCCAGCAACCCCGATGCCGGCTATCGTTCACGCTTCTCACACCAGAGCGAGAAAGCAACCCCCGGCTACTACGAGGTGATGCTCGACGACTACAAAGTCAAGGCCGAGCTTACAGCCACAACTCGTGTGGGCGTGCATCGTTACACGTTTCCAAAGGATGAGCAGGGGCGCATCATTCTCGACCTTAATCATGGCATCTACAACTACGATGGCAAAACATTGTGGGCTTCAATACGCGTAGAAAATGACCACCTGCTGACAGGCTACCGCATAACAAACGGCTGGGCGAGAACCAACTACACCTACTTCGCCATATCGTTTTCACAACCCATCACCAACTATGGTTACCGCGACATGCAACGCATACTCTACAACGGATGGTGGCGCAAGTTCCCCGTAAACAAGAATTTCCCCGAGATGGCGGGACGCAAGGTTGTATCGTACTTTGAGTTTGACACCCAAGCCAACCCCGAGCTGGTGGTAAAGGTAGCACTCTCGGCAACAAGTACCGAGGGCGCAATAGCAAACCTCAAGGCCGAGGCTCTGGACAAGAGCTTCGACCAGATAGCTACGCAGACTGCCGAAAGTTGGAACGATGAGCTATCGACCATCGAGGTGGAGGGTAGCGAGGACCAGAAGACTATGTTCTACACATCGTATTACCACACGATGATTAACCCTTCGTTGTATATGGATGTAGATAGAAAATATCGTGGTCTTGACCAGAACATCCACCTGGCCGAGAATTTCAACAACTACACCATATTCTCACTGTGGGACACCTATCGTGCCGAGCATCCATTCCTGATGCTGATGAAGCCACAGCAGGCACGCGACATGGCCATGTCGATGATTCGTCACCAGCAGCAGAGCGTGCATGGATTGCTGCCCGTGTGGAGTCACATGGCAAACGACAACTGGTGCATGAGTGGCTATCACGCCACATCTGTTCTGGCAGATGCCATCACCAAAGGTGCGGACATAGACAGCCAGGAGGCGCTCAAAGCTATGGTCACCACCTCAAATGTGGAATACCTCGAGGGGTTGGGCGAATATATCAAGCTGGGATATGTACCCCTGGAGGCATCGGGCACAGCGGCTTCAACCACACTTGAGTATTGCTACGACGATTGGACAATCTACCAGACAGCTCTCAAGGCAGGCAATCAGGAGGTAGCCGAGCGTTACCGCGAGCGTGCCCTGAACTATCGCCGACTATACGACCAGCAGCTGGGATTTGCACGCCCACGCATGCGCAACGGCGAGTTCAAGCCCACATTTGACGTATTGCAGACCCACGGCGAGGGATTTATCGAGGGTAATTCATGGAACTTCTCGTTCCACGTACCACACGATGTATTTGGTGTGATTAAGCAGATGGGTGGCGAGAAGGAGTTTGTGCGCAAACTCGACGAACTCTTTGGCATGCATCTACCCGAAGAGTATTACGCTGCAAATGAGGACATCACCGCCGACTGCCTAATTGGTGGATATGTTCACGGCAACGAGCCAAGTCACCACATACCTTATTTGTATGCCTGGACATCGCAACCCTGGAAAACGCAGTATTGGGTGCGCGAAGTGATGAACAAGATGTATAGGAACGACATTCGCGGTCTGGGAGGTAATGACGACTGCGGACAGATGTCGGCATGGTACATCTTCTCGGCCATGGGATTCTATCCCGTGTGCCCCGGAACTGACGAGTATGTTTTTGGCGCGCCTTATCTGCCATATCTGAAGTTAAAACTTGACAATGGCAAGACATTGGAAATAAAAGCAGAGGGCGCAAGTGACGAGAACCGCTACATAAAGAGCGTCACACTCAACGGCGAGCCTTACACCAAGACCTACATCACACATCGTGACCTGACAAACGGAGGCACGCTCGAATTTAAGATAAGCAGTAAGCCAAACAAACGTCGTGGCACATCGGCTCAAGACAAGCCATACTCACTCACCAATGGAGAGTAATCCTCTATTTCACACCAACATAACTACTCACAAAAGACATCACACATAACACTCTCTGACAGAAAGGGCTGCTTAACCAAGTTAAACAGCCCTTTATCATTGCGATACAAAAATCAACTAATCGTTGGGGTAGGCAGCAATAAACACATTACGCTTACGCAACTCCTCCTGCACCTTGTGAAGCTCAGCAAGTGATACGCATCCCACAACATATTTGTAGTCGTCAGAGATATAGTTCTCGCTCACAGACTCAAACTTCAACAAATCAAGGTCGGCATAATCCTCATAACGATAATACACACGGAATGTATGGTCGGTGGTGTACTCCGGCAACTGCGAGTCGTTACGCTTCTTGTACTCATATTTATAATCATACAAGCAAGCTGTAATATCGCTCAACACAGCCGAGCCGGTAGGGTAGCCACCCGCACCGCGACCGAACATAAACTGCTTGTCGTAGAACAATCCCTTGATAACCACGCCATTAAACTCATCCTCGACGCTATAAATATACTTGTTACGTGAGATAAGCTGTGGCATAACACTCATAATCAGCTTGTTACCCTTTACCTTCTCGACATGGGCCACAAGTTTGAAACGGCGCTCCTTCTCGTTGGCAAAACGTATGTCGTTGTCGTTCATGTTAGAGATTCCGTAGGTAAAAATCTTCTCGGGAGCAACATACAGACCAAAGGCGTGGATGGTGATGATGATGAGCTTGAAGAGCGAATCCCAGCCGTCGATATCGAGTGTAGGATTACTCTCGGCAAAGCCCAAATCCTGCGCCAGCTTGAGTGCATCGGCATACGACATCTTCTCGTTAAAAATTTTCGAGAGGATGAAGTTTGACGAGCCGTTCAGGATACCCTTAACCGAGGTCAGGAGGTCGTTGTCGTAATACTCCTCCAGGTTACGGATGACGGGGATACTGCCACACGCCGAAGCATCGTACAACAGAGCCACATTGTAGCGTGCCTGCAACTCTATCAACTCCTCGATGTGGTGCGCCAGCATCTTCTTATTACCCGACACCACGGGAAGTTCCATCTGCAACGCACGCTTCACGATAGCATAGGCCGCATCGGCATCATCAATAAGTTCAACGATGAAGTTGATATCGGGATCATTGAAGATATCATCAGCATTGTCGGTGAACTCCGCATCAACCGCACGCTTCTTGCTCATGTCACGCACACAGATGCGTTTAATATCAACATTCTTCGAACCAATACGCTTCAGCACATCATACAAGCCACTGCCCACGGTACCGAAGCCGAATAATCCAATGTTTAATTTCTTTCCGTTCATAGTCTATATTGTTTTCATTCTTTTTTAATCACCTAAAAAATTGAGAATAATATCATTCAACTGCTCATGCTCAACCAAGAATCCATCGTGACCAAAGTCGGAGTCTATCAAGTGATACTCCACATTGGGAATATTCTCCACCAGGATGGTATGATCCGAGGGTGGGAACAATATGTCGGAAGTGATGGCCACAACCAAACTCTTGGAGCGTATCTTGCCGAGTTGCTCCTCGACCGAGCCTCTGCCTCGACCCAAATTATGGGAATCCACAGCCTGCGAGAGTCGATAGTAGGAGTAGGCGTTAAACCTGCGGCGCAGCTTCTCACCCTGATAACGCTGATATGATAGTACCCGACGAAGGAAACTTGCCTCATCGGGATTGGAATCCTCCTGCGTCTTGTCATAGGCCATGCCGCCACGATAACTCAACAGAGCAATGCTGCGCGCCGTGGCCATACCTGCAGCTCCGGCATCGTCACTGCGCTCACCGAAAGTGGAATCACCCTCAATGGCCATACGTTGCGACTCATTGAAAGCCGACGCCCAGGGCTTGGTGCGTGGGGTGGTGGCAATAAACGCTGCATGCTCGGCAAAGTCGGGCTGCATGACACTCCACTCAAGACATTGAAATCCGCCTATCGAGCTACCAATCAGCAACTTCACACGCTTAATATCGAGATATTCGGCCAACAACTGATGACAGCGCACCATATCCCTGACCGTTACAAGCGGGAAATCACCATACCACTTCTCACCCGTTGAGGGATTCACCGAAAGAGGCCCCGTAGTTCCATAGTGCGAGCCGAGGAAATTAGCACACACCGTGAAGTACTTCTCAGGATCAAGGAAGCATCCCTTCTCAACCGTGTGAGGCCACCAGTCGGCCACATCAGAGTTAGCAGTCAGGGCGTGACATACCCACACCACATTTGACTTATCGGCATTACACTCGCCATAAGTGTCATAGGCTATATCAAGCGAGGGAAGAACCTCGCCCGACTCCAGCTGAAAGGGTTTGTTATAATGATATATCTTTGTCATTAAAACGATTCACTTACTCGGCAGCAGCAAAGGCCTGCTCGAAATCATCAATCAAATCCTCGACATTCTCCAGTCCAAGCGATATGCGCAGAAGGGTGGGAGTAACCCCCGCAGCCTTCAAATCGGCCTCCGAGAGTTGTTTATGGGTAGTTGATGCGGGGTGTGTGACTACGGTGATGGAGTCTCCAATCATGGTCATGTTACCCGCCAGCTTCAACGCCTCGACAAAGCGCACAGTGCTTGCCAAGTCACCATCAAGTTCAATGGTAAATACACTTGACGAACCATAGCGGTAGTACTTCTGCGCATTCTTGTATCCTGCATGGTCATCAAAGCCCACAAAGCTCACACGCTTGACCTTGGGATGCTGACGGCAATACTCTGCCAGCTTCCACGTGGACTCCACCTGATGTTTAACCCTAAGAGAAAGTGTTTCCAGGCCTACAAGCATCAGATAAGCATCGAATGGTGAAGGACAACAGCCCAAGTCACGCAAGCCATCAACCCTGCACTTGACAATAAATGCAGCCGCACCAAACGCCTCATAGAGATTCAGACCGTGATATCCCTCCGAAGGGCCGTCAATCTGAGGGAACTTGCCATTTGCCCAATTATAGTTACCGCCATCAACGATGATGCCGCCCATGGCTGTTCCGTGGCCGTTAATCCACTTGGTAGCAGAATCCACCACAATATTTGCGCCCCACTCAAACGGGTTGCACAGATAGCCTGCGGCACCAAAGGTGTTATCCACCACAAAAGGCACATCCTTGCGCTTGGCAACCTCGGCCAGTGCCACAAGGTCGGGCACATCACACGTGGGGTTACCCATACTCTCGGCATAGATGCACTTGGTACGCTCGTCAATGAGCGACTCGAAATCTTCAGCACGCTCACTCTTTGCTATGCGGCAATCAATGCCGAGTTTACGCAGTGAAATGCGGAACTGATTGTAAGTACCACCATAGAGGAATGGTGACGCAACAATGTTATCACCGGCCTCGGCAAGCGAGGTGATGGTGAGCAGAATAGATGACATACCCGACGACACAGCCAATGCACCCACAGCATTGTAAAGCGCAGCAACACGCTCCTCATAAGCAGCCGTAGTGGGATTATGCAGGCGGGTGTAGATGTTGCCACCCTCACTTAATTCAAAGAGCTTGGCAGCATAGTCACAACTTTTGAAATGATAAGCCGCAGTGGGGTAGATTGCAATACCACGCGAGCCCGTAGCATCGACGTGATAACCGCCATGTATCTGTTTGGTCTCAAAACGTAATTTCTTCTCTGACATAGCTATATCTGAATTTTTCATTTATTCTCTCAACCCTATGGGTTGGGGTGTTTATTTTCATTCAGGGGCACAAATATTGGTTTGCATCGCCTTAATGTGCAAATATAGCATATATTTTCTCAAAATTATGCTTTTAGAGAAAAAATCTATTTATTTAAGGTAATGATTTGCTATTTTCCGACACTCCAGCACATTATGCAGCATGGCACAGAACATAGAACCCGCACCGACTTTATACCGGTGTTGTGAGAGATATTTTTGCGATGCGAGATGACGGCATGTGCCGAGATACCAAGTTGTCGGATACCTTTAGCAATAACATCTTTTACATTCCCAGCCACCCTGCCAAATGGTACACTCCCCACGCCATGAGCCAAGCCACAGCGGTATTATAAACCACCGAAAAAGCGGCCCACTTCCAGCCTCCGGCCTCCTGTGCTATGGCTGCAATGGTGGCCACACAAGGGAAGTAGAGCATCACAAATATCATCATCGCAAGTGCCGATGCACGCGAGTAGTTACCCGACGCAACAAGCTGCTCACCAAGCGGCGCACTGTCGTGTTCAGCATCCTCGACCGAATACAACACACCCAGCGTAGATACTACAATCTCTTTCGCCGCGGCACCCGACAACATCGCCACACTCGCCCTCCAGTCCAGTCCCAGAGGCTTCATGACAGGCTCACACAGTTTACCGATACGTCCAAGGTAGGAGTTTTCCGACTGCGCAGGTGCAGGCACACCCTCACTCACCACCTCGGTGCGAGGATAATAGCTCAAAAACCATATTATAACGGCAGCCACAAGTATCAGTCCGCCAATCTTGCGCAGGTACTGCTCACTCCTGTCCCACATGTGTCGCAGTGTAGCCTTCAGCGTGGGCACACGATAAGGCGGTAACTCCATCACAAAAGGAGTCTCATCCTTGCCAAACATAAAACGGCGCAAGATGCGTGCCGTAACAAAGGCCATCACGCAGCCAAACAAATACATCCCAAACAACACCACACCCGCATGCTGGGCAAAGAATGTTCCCGCCAAAAGTATAAATACAGGAAGTCTTGCACTACATGACATAAACGGATTTATCAGTATGGTTATCAGCCTACTACTGCGGCTCTCAATAGTGCGTGTTGCCATGATTGCAGGCACATTGCAACCAAAGCCCATAACAAGCGGAATAAACGATTTTCCATGCAGACCCGCAAGGTGCATGACCTTATCCATGATAAATGCCGCACGCGCCATGTAACCCGAGTCCTCCATCAGCGAGATGAAGAGATATAATATCAAAATATTGGGCAAAAACACAGCCACCGAGCCTACACCACCTATTATGCCATCAACTATCAAATCCTTCAATGCGCCCTCACTCATAAGACCTCCGACCACATCGCCAAGCCACCCGAATCCCATCTCAATCCACTCCTGAGGGTATGCTCCGAGAGTAAACGTTGACCAGAACATCACAAACATAACCAGCAGGAACAGAGGAATACCGAGATACTTATTAGCCACCACAGCATCAATAACCGATGTGCGTGAATGTTGCACCGACTCACTTGGCACATAAGTCTCCTTAAGCGCACCCTCGATGAATCCATATTTCTCGGCTGTGATAACACTCTCAACATCCTCCGAGAACTCGCTCTTGATGCGTGCCGCACCTCGCTGGGCATGCTCATACCACTCGGCATAATGCTCCGCCTGTGACAGACGCTCAATAATAGCCTTATCGCCCTCCAGCATCTTCAAAGCACAATAGCGGGGCGGGAAGCATTTGGGAAGCTCCTCCTGATTGCGTTTCATAAGTCCCGAGAGCGACTTCACCTCCGCCTCGAGTGTCGAGTTGTAGTTGATGTGAATATGTCGCACTTTGGGATTCTCATTCTCAAAGGTAAGTATAACCTCATCCAAAAGTTCATCCAGACCTTTGCCCGTACGTGCCACGACGGGCACCATAGGCACACCAATCATACGACCAAGTTGCTCGTAATCAAGCTTTGCGCCTGCCTGCTCAAGCTCATCGTACATATTCAACGCAACAACCATCTTGGGATTGAGGTCGATGAGTTCAGTCGTCAGATAGAGATTACGCTCCAGATTAGACGCCACCACCGAGTTTACAACAACATCGGGCAGTTTCTCAACCAAATGTTCACGCACAAACATCTCTTCGGGCGTGTATGCCGATAGTGCGTATGTTCCGGGCAGGTCAGTCAGATTTATGGTATAACCCTTATAGTGGAATTTCCCCTCGCAGGCATCCACTGTCACTCCACTGTAATTGCCCACATGGGCGTGACCACCCGTCAGAGCATTAAAGATGGATGTTTTACCAGAATTAGGATTACCCACCAGAGCCACATTAATCTCTCTGATACGGGCACGAATAGCCTCCGAAAGCACCTCTTCATTGGGTGAGGTGGCAAGCCCCTGAGGTTCAGCATGCAACTCGTAAGGAGTAAGCACCTCGACCATGGCGGCCTCGCTGCGTCTGAGCGACACCTCATAGCCCATGATGCGATATTTTATAGGGTCACGCAGTGGGGCATTCATCACCGCCTCGACCTGCTGTCCCCTGACAAAACCCATCTCGAGTATGCGACGACGGAACCCTCCGTGGCCTCTCACTTTTATAATAACTGCGCTCTCACCGCTCTTTAACTCCGAAAGAAACATATATAACAATTTTGCCTTGCAAAATTACTATTTTTTATGGAATTTCCTAATCCCTACTGTTGGTGAATCAACAAATTCCTTTCCCCGCAAGTTGATATTGTGCGCAAAGTAGGGGTTAACACCCTTTGCAGCAGATGATTTAAGACGAGCTGATTTTGTTCGGTATATGGCTGTTTCAGGTTGCCAACACCATGGGATGCCGCAACAAAAAAAAACAACGAAGACCCCACCCAAGGCGAAGTCTTCGTTTTATTGAAAGCAAGCATCTGATAATAAACACATAAGACTATCACTAACATGCACAATTTTATGAAGATACGAATTTCCCAACATAAAACAAAAAGACAAGCCCCAAAACTGATATTTTCACCAAATTTAACACCCCAATAAAATATTCCGCATTTTATGCAGGTTTCACTTTATTTTCTTAATAAAAATATGTATATTTGCGCCTATGGTTAATCATTAAAATCAGATATACTATGAAAGTAGCAGTTATCATGGGTTCTACCTCCGACTGGGGAGTGATGGAAGCCGCAGTTCAAACCCTCGAGGAGTTGGGTATTGAGTACGAGAAACGTGTCATCAGCGCACACCGCACACCTCACCTGATGGTTGAGTATGCCGAGTCGGCCAAGGAGCGTGGCATTGGTGCCATCATCGCAGGTGCTGGCGGCGCAGCCCACGTGGCAGGTGTGACAGCAGCCCTCACAACAGTACCCGTCATAGGTGTACCCATCAAGACATCAGCTCTCGGAGGCCTGGATTCATTGCTCTCAATCGTGCAGATGCCAGGTGGTATTCCCGTATCTACAACAGCCATCAACGGCGCCAAGAATGCAGCACTCATTGCAGCATCAATCTTCGCACTTACCGACCCCGAACTGGAGGCTCGCCTGATAGCATACCGTAAAGCTCAGACCCAGAAGGTCTTGGAGGCAGAGTTGCAATAACACAGAATATTTGAACTTAAAATAACATGAAGAACTATCGTATTTTTGTTGAGAAATACCCTCGCTTTCAAGTCGAGGCCGACACGCTTCGCCGCGAGCTGAACAACAACCTTGGACTTACGATGCAGTCATTGCGCCTGCTGAATGTCTATGATTTGTTTGGTTTTTCGGAGGAGTTACTCGAGAAGAGCCGCTATGCCGTATTTGGCGAGGTGGTGACCGACTGCGTGAGCGACGAGTGCCCACTTGAGGGCAAGAAGTATCTGGCGGTGGAGTATCTGCCAGGACAGTTTGACCAGCGTGCCAGCTCGGCAGTGGATTGTGTACGACTGATTGAGCCTACCGCAGAGGTGAAAATCAAATCATCGAAACTGCTCATCTTTGATGACGCCACAACCGATGAGGAGATGGCTCGCATCGAGCGTTACTACATCAACGCTGTGGAGTCACGCCGAAAGGATTTGAGCGTGCTTTCAGACATGGAGAATGCCGAGGTGAAGCCTGTGCCTGTGTTGCATGGTTTGACAGCACTGAAGAAGGAGGAGTTGGCCGACTACTGCAAGCAGATGGGTCTTGCCATGAATGCCGACGATTTGCAGGAGGTGGTGAACTACTACCTTGAGGAGGGTCGCGACCCCTCAGAGACCGAGCTTCGCATCCTCGACACTTACTGGAGTGACCATTGCCGCCACACAACATTCACAACCGAGATTGAGGAGATTACCATCGACGATTCGTTCCTCTCGGCCGAGCTTGATGCCACACTGGAGGAGCTTCGCAAAATACGCTCGGAGTTGGGTCGTGAGAATAAGAGCCTCTGCCTGATGGAGCTTGCTACAATTGGCGCACGCTACTTGAAAAAGACAGGCGTACTTGACAACCTGGAGCAAAGCGAGGAGAACAATGCCTGCTCAATATTCGTAAACGTTGATGTTGATGGCGAGTGGCAGAAGTGGCTCTTGCAGTTCAAGAACGAGACACACAACCACCCAACCGAGATTGAGCCTTTCGGAGGCGCTTCAACTTGTCTGGGAGGTGCTATACGTGACCCACTGTCAGGTCGCAGCTATGTTTATCAGGCTATGCGAGTAACAGGTGCGGGTAACATCTACACTCCCGTTGCTGAGACCCTGGAGGGTAAGTTGCCACAGCGCATCATATCGTCAAAGGCTGCCGCTGGTTACTCAAGCTATGGCAACCAGATTGGTTTGGCTACAACCCATGTCCGCGAAATATACCACCCCGACTACGTTGCCAAGCGTTTGGAGGTGGGTGCTGTTGTGGGAGCAGTTAAGGCTGAGAACGTACGCCGCGAATCACCCGCTGCGGGTGACGTAATCCTTATGCTTGGCGGCCGCACAGGTCGTGACGGCATAGGCGGTGCCACAGGCTCGTCTAAGGAGCATAATGTGAAGTCTATCGAGGAGTGTTCGTCAGAGGTACAGAAGGGTAATGCACCCGAGGAGCGCAAGTTGGAACGTCTGTTCCGCCGCCCCGAGGTTACACGCCTTATCAAGAAGTCAAACGACTTCGGTGCTGGCGGTGTCAGCGTAGCCATCGGAGAGCTTGCTCCAGGTCTGGACATCTACCTTGACCGAGTACCAACTAAATATAGCGGACTGAACTCTACCGAGCTCGCCATAAGCGAGTCTCAGGAGCGTATGTCGGTAGTCATCGAGCCTAAGGATGTGGATAAGTTCATCGCATACTGCCACGAGGAGTCTATCGAGGTTACTCACGTAGCCAACGTCACCGACACCAACCGATTGAAGATGTTCTACAACGGAGAGGTTATCGTAAATCTTAAGCGCGAGTTCATCGACTCGGCAGGTGCCAAGCACTACACCAAGATACGCATCGCAGAGGTTGAGGAGCGCGATCCTTTCGTGCGTGAAGTCGAGGGTACAACCCTCAGCGAGAAGGTTAAGGCAAACCTTCAGGATGACAACGTGGTATCGCAGCGAGGCATGATTGAGATGTTCGACTCAACAATCGGTGCTTCAACCGTGTTGATGCCATTCGGCGGTAAGACACAAAACACCGAGACGCAGGTATCTGTTCAGAAGCTCCCCGTGGGCGTAGGTTATACCAACACTGCCAGCATCATGGCATTTGGCTACAACCCATTCATCTCTGCATGGAGTCCATACCACGGTGCTGCTTATGCCGTTGTGGAAGCTGCGGCGAAGGTTGTTGCTGCGGGTGCCCGTTACGACAAGATGCGTTACTCATATCAGGAATATTTCGAGCGTATGCACAGCGACACATCGTGGGGCAAGCCTCTGGCTGCACTGCTGGGTGCGCTGAAGATGCAGATAGAGTTGGGCTTGCCTTCAATCGGTGGCAAGGACTCTATGAGTGGTACATTCCAGGATATCAACGTACCTCCAATGCTCATGGCATTTGGTATCACCACAGTTGATGCCCGCACAGTCATCAGCCCCGAGTTCAAGGCGGCAGGACACAAGCTCTACCTTGTAAAGCACACTCCGCTTGCCAACTATATGCCCGACACCGAATGTCTGAAGTCTAACTTCGACTTCGTATCATCGGCCATTGAGCAGGGTAAGATTGTAGCAGGCTACGCCATAGGTTTCGGAGGTGTGCAGGAGGCTGTTGCGAAGATGTCATTTGGTAACAAGGTGGCTGCCGATGTAAAAATGGACGAGCAGGCACTCTTCAACTACGCCTATGGCTCTATCCTGGTCGAGGCCGTAGAGGATTTGGAGTTCCCAGCAGCCGAGCTTATCGGAACAACAATCGAGGGCGACAAGGTTATCTTCAATGGCGAGGCATTCTCAATTGATGAGTTGCAGAAAATCAACGCCGAGAAGTTCTGCCATATATACCCCGACCGAGGCATCGAGGGCGGCACTACACGTCTCAGCGAGCCAGAGCGTAAAGAGGTTAAGTATGCAGGCAAGGCTATTGAGCAGCCTGTGGCATACTTCCCTGTATTTGCGGGCACAAACTGCGACTACGACACCAGCAAGGCCTTTGAGCGTGCCGGCGCAAAGATTACCACAAGCGTATTCTGCGACCTCACGGCTGAGGACATCTTCGCCTCAATCGAGAAGATGAAGCGTCACATTGACGAGTGTAATATCTTTGTCCTTAGTGGTGGCTTCTCGGCAGGTGATGAGCCCGATGGCAGTGGTAAGTTCATTGCAAATGTGTTGAACAACAAGGTTATCACCGATGCCATCCACGCATTGCTTGACCGCGGAGGTTTGATTCTCGGCATCTGCAACGGTTTCCAGGCACTGGTTAAGTCTGGTCTGTTGCCATACGGCCGCTTGGGTCAGGTGGTGAAGGAGTCTCCAACCCTGTTCCGCAACGACATCAACCGCCACATCTCGCAGATTGTCACTACACGTGTGGCTACAACCAACTCTCCATGGCTTTCAGGTTTCACTCTTGGCGAGGAGCACTCTATTGCGGTGAGCCACGGCGAGGGTAAGTTCGTTGTGAGCGACGAGATGGCCGAGGAGTTGTTTGCAAATGGTCAGGTGGCATTCCAGTATGTTGACCCCGAGGGTAACGCAACTCTCTGCGCTCCTTACAATCCTAATGGTTCAAGCTTCGGTATTGAGGGTATCATCAGCAAGAATGGTCAGATTCTGGGCAAGATGGGCCACACCGAGCGTTGGGAGGAGAACCTCTTCAAGAACATTCACGGCAACAAGCAGCAGAGCATCTTTGCAAACGCAGTAAATTACTTCAAGAAACAATAATTAAACAAGTATTATATAAGTATGGCTAAAAGTTATGAAAATGCGGGTGTGAACCTCGAGGCAGGTTACGAGGTAGTTCGCAGAATCAAGTCACACGTTAAATCTACCTCACGTCCAGGCGTGATGGGTAACATCGGAGCCTTCGGAGGCATGTTCGATTTGGCATCACTCGGTGTCAAGGAGCCTGTGTTGGTGAGTGGTACCGATGGTGTGGGTACAAAGCTCAAGTTGGCTTTCGAGATGGACAAGCACGACACCATAGGTATTGATGCCGTGGCAATGTGCGTAAACGATGTATTGGCACAGGGTGCCGAGCCATTGTTCTTTTTGGACTATGTTGCCGTTGGTCACAACGAGCCCGCCAAGATTGAGGCTATCGTAGCATCTGTTGCCGAGGGTTGTCGTCAGGCCGGGTGCGCATTGATTGGTGGTGAGACTGCCGAGATGCCTGGCATGTATGGTGGTGGCGAGTACGACATAGCAGGTTTCACCTGCGGTGTTGTTGAGCGCGCAAAGCTCATTGATGGCACAAAGGTAAAGGTCGGCGATGTGTTGGTAGGTGTGGCCTCAAGCGGCGTTCACTCCAACGGTTTCTCATTGGTGCGCAAGGTTGTATCAGACAACGGCTTCGACCTTCACCAGCCACACGCTGATTTAGGCGATAAGCCTCTGGGCGAGGTACTCCTTACTCCTACCCGCATCTACGTCAAGCAGGTGCTGGATGTAATCCGTCTGTGCGACGTTCACGGCATCAGCCACATCACAGGTGGTGGTTTCGATGAGAACATTCCACGCATCCTCGCCGAAGGTCAGGGCGTAGAGGTTCAGGAGGGCAGCTGGGAGATTCTGCCTGTATTCCGTTTCCTGGAGAAGTGGGGTCAAATCGCTCACCGCGAGATGTTCAACATCTTCAACATGGGTATCGGTATGGTCATCGCTCTGGACGAGAAGGATGCCGACAAGGCTATCGAGATACTCACTTCGCACGGCGAGAAGGCGTCAGTCATCGGTCGCATCATCGAGGGTGAGGGCGTAACAATCAAGTAAAACAAGTAAAAGAAAACAGAATCAAGATATGAGAGCATTAGTATCAGTCAGCGACAAAACGGGCGTTGTGGAGTTTGCGCAGCAACTCCGCTCGTTGGGCTGGGAGATTATCGCCACAGGCGGCACTATGAAACTTCTGCGCGACAGTGGCGTGGAGGTTATCAACATCAGCGACGTTACAGGTTTCCCTGAGATTTGTGACGGTCGTGTAAAGACTCTGCACCCAAAGGTGCATGGCGGTTTGTTGGCACGCCGTGATGACGAGAGCCACCTTCAGGCTTTGAAGGATAACGGCATCGAGTTCATCGACATGGTATGTGTAAACCTCTACCCATTCCGTCAGACTATCGCAAAGCCCGATGTTACTATGGAGGACGCCATTGAGAACATCGACATCGGCGGCCCATCAATGTTGCGTTCGGCAGCCAAGAACTATAAAGATGTAACCGTTGTATGCAACCCCGAGAACTACACCAAGATTATCGAGGAGATTAAGACCAACGGTAACACTACACTCGCTACACGCCTTCAGCTCTCTGCCGAGGCTTACACTCACACAGCCGAGTACGACTCGATGATTGCCACATATATGCGCAAGGCTGCTGGCCTTAACGAAAAATTATTCCTGGAGTTTGACCTTGTGCAGGGCTTGCGATACGGCGAGAACCCACATCAGCAGGCAAAATTCTACGGCGCTGCCGATGCAGGCTCTTACTCACTCGCCAATGCCAAGCAGCTCGGTGGCAAGGAGCTTTCATACAACAACATTCAGGATGCCAACGCAGCACTCTCTATCGTACGCGAGTTTGAGGAGCCATTCTGCGTGGGTCTGAAGCACATGAACCCATGCGGTGCAGCCATCGGCACAGATGTAGTTGACGCATGGACCAAGGCTTACGAGGCTGACAAGGTGAGCATCTTCGGTGGTATCGTAGCCGTAAACCGTGAGGTTACAAAGGAAGCAGCAGAGCTTATGAAGCCTATCTTCCTTGAGATTATCATGGCTCCATCATTCTCTGACGAGGCTTTGGAGGTACTCTCTGCAAAGAAGAACTTGCGTCTGTTGCAGGTTGATATGACCAAGGATGAGAGCGTAGTGAACCAGTACGTGAGTGTAAACGGCGGCTTGCTCGTTCAGGATTTGGACAAGACAACTATCGAAGTTACCGATGCTATGTGTGTTACCGAGGCTAAGCCTACCCCCGAGCAGGTTACCGACCTTAACTTCGGCTGGAGAATAGTGAAGCACGTCAAATCAAACGCTATCGTAGTGGTTAAGGATGGTCACACTGTGGGTGTTGGTGCAGGTCAGATGAATCGTGTAGGTTCGGCCGAGATTGCGCTCAAGCAGGCACAGGCAGCGGGCTTTACCGAGGGCTTGGTTTTGGCATCGGATGGTTTCTTCCCATTTGACGACACCGTAACCTTGGCATCGCAGTATGGCGTAACAGCTATCGTGCAGCCAGGTGGCAGCGTGCGTGACGAGGACTCTGTAAAGAAGGCTAACGAGTGCGGCATCACAATGCTCTGCACAGGCATGCGTCACTTCAAGCACTAATAGATATGAAGGTATTAGTAGTAGGTTCAGGTGGACGTTGCCACGCCATAGTAGAGGCGTTGAGTAAGTCTGCACAGGTAGATAAGATTTTCTGCGCACCGGGCAATGCGGGTATCGCCGCATTGGCCGAGTGCGTAGCCATCAAGGAGACTGCGGTAGAGGAGTTGAAGGCCTTTGCCGTGGAGCAGGGCATCGAGCTTACCGTTGTAGGTCCCGAGGTTGCACTTGAGGCCGGCATCGCCGACAGCTTCAAGGCTGCCAACCTTCGCATCTTCGGTCCCGAGAAGGCTGCCGCACAGATTGAGTGCAGCAAGCAGTTTGCCAAGGATTTGATGCAGAAGTACAACATTCCTACGGCAGAGTATGCCACATTTGAGGATTTCGACGCTGCGTGGGAGTATGTGAAGGCAGGCTCATTACCAACCGTACTTAAGTACGATGGTCTGGCCGCAGGCAAGGGTGTAGTTATTGCAGAGACATTGGAGCAAGCCGAAGAGGCTCTGCGCGACATGTTGCAGGACGAGAAGTTCGGCAAGGGCAAGGTGGTGATTGAGGAGTACCTGGAGGGTCCCGAGTTTTCGCTCTTGTGCTTTGTGAATGGTACAGATGTATATCCTATGCCCGTAGCGCAGGACCACAAGCGTGCATACGACGGTGACAAGGGTCCCAACACAGGCGGCATGGGTGCTTACACCGAGTTGCCATTCATCACCGACGAGGATTTGCAGTATGCCATGGATAAGATTATGCGCCCAACAGCTGCCGCTATGGTAGAGGAGGGTTGCTCGTTCTGTGGCGTGTTGTATGGCGGATTGATGAAAACAAAGTCGGGTATCAAGGTCATTGAGTTCAACGCTCGCTTTGGCGACCCCGAAACAGAGGTTATCCTGCCACGCCTGAAAAGCGACATGTGTCAGGTATTCTGCGATGTAGCCGATGGCAAAACACCCGTAATCGAGTGGGATGAGCAGGCCACATTGGGCGTAGTGCTGGCATCAAAAGGTTACCCAGGCTCTTACGAGAAGGGCTACGTGATTGAGGGTATCGAGGAGATTGATGGCTCGATATATCACATGGGCACAGCATCAAAGGATGACAAGTATGTGACTTCGGGTGGTCGTGTGATGATTGTTGTGTGCAAGGCTCCAACACTCCGCGAGGCGCAGCAGAAGGCACAAGCCGAAGTCGAGAAGATTAAGTGCGACAATCTGTTCCACCGCACCGACATTGGTGACAAAGCGTTTAAGTACTAAAATCAGGCAGATTATGAGTTATATTATAAACGGTAAGGAGCTGGCTCTCTCGCTCAAGCAGGAGATGGCTGCCAACGTAGCCACCTTCACCGAGAAGTATGGCCGCGTGCCCCACTTGGTGGTTATCCTCGTAGGCGAGGACCCCGGCAGCGTGTCGTATGTTACCGGCAAAGCGAAGGCATCTGAGGAGGTAGGCATCAAGAACACCACAATCCGCAAGGATGCCTCTATCTCGGAGACAGAGTTGCTGGGCATCATCGACGAGCTGAATGCTGATGATAGCGTGGATGGCATCTTGGTACAGCTTCCTCTCCCAAAGCATATCGACTCTGACAAGGTCATTGCAGCCATCAGTGCCGAGAAAGATGTGGATGGTTTCCACCCAATGAACGTTGCCAACCTGTGGCTCAAACAACCATGCACATTGCCATGCACACCAAAGGGTATCATCAAGCTTCTGAAGCGTGCCAACGTTGAGATTGCGGGCAAGGATGTAGTGGTGATAGGTCGTAGCAACATCGTGGGTTTGCCCGTATCAAAGCTCCTGTTGAACGAGAATGCTACGGTTACCATTGCTCACAGCCGCACCAAGAACCTGGCCGAGGTGACACGCCGTGCCGACATTCTGGTTGTAGCCATCGGTCGTCCAAAGTTTGTGACAGCCGACATGGTTAAGGAGGGTGCTGTGGTTATCGACGTGGGTGTAAACCGTGACCCTGAGACCAAGAAGCTCTGCGGTGACGTGGATTTCGCAGCCATCGAGCCTAAGGCTTCAGCAATCACACCTGTGCCAGGCGGCGTAGGCCCTATGACCATCTGCTGCTTGATGGAGAACACCATTGAGTGCTTCCTTCGCAAGATGGAGAAGTAAGCAAAGGATTTCAAAATTAGAATCTTTGCCATTGCAATGAAGACATGGCAGTTTCCCTGCAAATGGCATAAATTTAACAAAGAAAACGGCAGTCAAAAATGACTGCCGTTTTCTTTTGCATTAGACTTTGTAAATTGTATAACAAGAGGGTTTTTAAGGCTTGCGAAGCTCGAAAAGCGGAGTTTACTTGAACGTAAATGAGCATTTTGAGAGCAAGCGTAACGCAGAAAACACCTTGTTAGATAATTTACTCAACTATACCGATGATATCTGTCAGCTTCTCTATTCCTAGACGCTCCATCTCGGCTGGCAACTCCTCGATGATGCGCTTACAAGCATAGGGGTCTTTGAGGTTGGCAGCACCCACCTGAACGGCAGTAGCTCCAGCCATCATCATCTCGATGACATCGGATGCCGACTCCACGCCTCCGCAACCCATAACGGGAATATTGCAGGCCTTCGCCACCTGATATACCATGCGCACCGCCACGGGGAAGATAGCAGGGCCTGAGAAACCACCCATCTTATTAGCAATCACAGGCTTACGGCGCTTCGTATCTATGCGCATACCAAGCAGTGTGTTAATCAGGCAGATACCATCAGCACCCGCCTGCTCGCACGCCTTGGCAATAGCCACAATATCGGTCACATTAGGGCTCAACTTAATAAATACGGGTTTCGTAGTCACCGACTTCACGGCACGTGTAACCTCGGCAGCCATCTCGGGCTGTGTACCGAAGCTCATACCGCCATTATGCACATTGGGGCATGAGACATTCACCTCGATGATTGCCACCTGCTCCTGCTTATCAACCTTGGCGCAGCACTCCTTATACTCCTCAATCGAGAAACCGCTGATGTTGGCCACAATAGGCTTACGGAAAATCTTACGCAAGGCTGGCAACTCGTTTGCCACAACAGCATCCACACCCGGATTCTGCAAACCCACCGAATTAATCAACCCTGCACGGCATTCGGCAATGCGTGGTGTGGGATTGCCAAAGCGAGCCTCACGCGTTGTGCCCTTGATTGATATTGAGCCGAGGATGTTGATATCATAAAAAGCGTTATGCTCCTTGCCGAAGCCGAAAGTACCGCTGGCAGGAATAATGGGGTTGTCGAGCTTTACGCCACACAACTCAACCGAAAGATCAAAATTCTTCTCCATACACATCCTCATTTACCAAATTATCTCCTCACGGCGCATCACAGGGCCCTCCTTGCATATACGCTTGTTACCTGTCAAGGTCTTGCAACTGCATCCCATACATGCACCAAAACCACATCCCATGCGCTCCTCAAACGAGAGTTCGCCCGCCTTGTCGGTACAACCACACAAGGCCTTCAACATAGGCAGTGGGCCACATGAGTAGAAGTAGTCAAAATCAATCTGCTCCTGCTGGATAGCATCCGTAACAAAGCCCTTCACACCAACCGAGCCATCAGCTGTCGCAACATAGACGTCAGCACCCAACTCGCGGAACTCATCAGCATAAAAGACCTCGGCAGCAGTATTAAAACCAAGCACTACGCTCACCTTGCGACCAGCGGCAATGAGCATCTTTGCCAAGTGGTAGAGTGGGGGAACACCCACACCGCCACCAACAAGCAGAGGCTTCTCGTTCTCAACATCGGGATTAAAGCCGTTGCCCAAACCCGTCAGCACATCAAGCGTGGCACCCAACTGCATGCGGCTCATCTGCTCGGTACCCTTGCCCACAACCTTGTAGATGATGGTTATAGACTTCTCGTCCCAATCGCAGATTGATATGGGGCGACGCAGATACAATCCCTCCAACTCGATATTCACAAACTGGCCAGGACGCTTAATCCACTGCGTATCACCCTCCAATACCATGCGATACACCTCTCGTGTGAGAGGTGTATTCGCTACTATTTTATAGATTCCTTTTTTATACATAATTACTTGCCGTCAATGGTTGAAACACCCAACGTAATCTCCTCCAACACATACAGCAATACGTTCACAGTCTCCAACGCGGTGAACAACGTCACATTGTTCTCGGCTGCGGCACGACGAATGTCGTATCCGTCACGGCGTGTGCTGTGCTGGTTTACGTCAATGGTGTTAATCACATAGGTTACGTGACCCTTGCGCAACTCATCGTAAATCTCGGTGCTGCCCTCGCTAATCTTACGCAGGTGGCGAGTGCGGATACCGTTTGCTCGCAGGAACTCGCAAGTACCCTTTGTAGCCTCCACATTGAAGCCCAAATCGTAGAAACGGCGGATGAGTGGCAATGCACGCTCCTTGTCAGCATCGGCGATTGTCACGAAAATTGTACCATAGTTAGCCACAGCTACACCCGAAGCCTGCAATGACTTGTAGAGTGCGCGGTTAAGGCTCACATCATAACCGATAGCCTCACCCGTAGATTTCATCTCTGGTGAGAGGTATGAATCAAGGCCACGAATCTTGGCAAACGAGAAGGCTGGTGACTTCACAAACCAGCGAGTGCTCTCCTTGCCATATATTTCAGTAATGCCCTGTTCCTTGAGCGAGTGACCCAGGATTACCATTGTGGCAATCTTTGCCATAGGCACACCCGTAGATTTTGAGAGGAATGGAACAGTACGTGATGAACGTGGATTCACCTCGATAACATACACCTTCTCCTCGGCATCTACGATGAACTGGATATTGAACAAACCAACAATACCAATAGCCAAACCGAGTTGCTTGGTGTATTCGATGATAGTGTCCTTCACCTTCTGACTGACGCTGAAGGTTGGATATACGCTAATTGAGTCTCCCGAGTGAATACCCGTACGCTCTACATGCTCCATGACTCCTGGGATATATACATCCTTACCATCACAGATAGCATCCACCTC
Source organism: Alistipes sp. (assembly GCA_017421945.1). Lineage (GTDB taxonomy): Bacteria > Bacteroidota > Bacteroidia > Bacteroidales > Rikenellaceae > Alistipes. The sequence goes on from JAFOHD010000043.1 coordinate 30,522, forward strand.
AAGCTCCTTACCCTGGATGTACTTATCCACAAGCACAGGTGACTTCTCGTTAATCTCCACCGCCGAACGCAGGTAGTGACGCAGAGTCTCCTCGTTTGCTACAATCTGCATGGCACGACCACCAAGCACGAAACTTGGACGTACCAATACAGGGTAACCGATGTTGTTGGCAGCCTCGACACCCGACTCAATGTCGGTTACGGCCTTAGCCTTTGGCTGAGGAATACCCACCTCGTTCATGATGCGCTCAAAGCACTTTCTATCCTCGGCGTTATTAATTGCCTGGATGCCTGTACCGATAATATTCACACCCAAATCGGCCAATGGCTCGGCCAGGTTGATGGCGGTCTGACCACCGAGTGACACGACAATACCCTCGGGCTTCTCCAGCTCAACGACATTCATCACATCCTCCACCGTAAGTGGCTCAAAGTAGAGCTTGTCGCTGATGGTGTAGTCCGTTGATACAGTCTCGGGGTTATTGTTGATGATGATGGCCTCATAGCCAGCCTCCTTGATAGTCCAGATGGCATGAACGGTAGAGTAGTCGAACTCCACACCCTGACCGATACGGATAGGGCCAGAGCCAAGCACCAGAATCTTCTTTCTATCGCTTCTCACCGACTCGTTCTCGGCCTCGTAAGTAGAGTAGAAGTAAGGTACATAGGTGTCTATCTCACCTGCACATGAGTCTATAATCTTATATACAGGGAACACACCCTCAGCCTTACGCAACTCAAACATCTCTGCCTCTGACTTGCCCCACAACTGACCGATGACCTTATCGCTGAAGCCCATACGCTTGGCCTCCTTCAGCACCTCCACATTGCCCACATTTGCAGCAACAACCTTCTCCATCTCCACGATGTTCTTGAACTTCTCAAGGAACAACATATCAATCTTGGTGTGGTTGTAGATGATGAGCAAATCAGATCGGA
>JAFOHD010000044.1 GCA_017421945.1 Alistipes sp.
ATGCATATAGCCGAGCTTGGGGTTTACCTTGAATATGCGACGGTGCAACAATGACTCACACACCACCTCCCACAAAGCCGAGACTGAACGCCACGTGAATATATTTTTCACAATGAGTTTCCAGTCATTCTTTGGAAGATGACGCAACCACGACAGATATTTTATGGCAATCGTAGCGAACAATATTGCCTCGCCGACGATAAACGGAATACAGAATTTGGCAAAAAAGGTCATATTAGAAATCTCCAAGTTTGCGTTTAATCAACATTACAATGCCACGAGTATTTATCCCTCGCGGACATACCAAACGGCATTTACCGCAAAGCATACACTTGTTCATCTCCTCGTAAGCTCCCTGATACTCACCTCGGCGCACCAGAGTATGCACCTTGCGGAAGTTAAACTCCGTAAGGTTTCCCGCCGTGCAGCTCGCCGTACACGATCCGCAGCCGATGCACGCCTGAAGCTCGGGCATTTCGCGTATAATCTCGTTGCTCTTGCGGAGATTGTTGCGGTCAATGTCAATCGAGCGAGGCTTGTTTATTGAAAATCCGAAGTTAATCATCACTCATCGTTTTTACATTATTGCTTCTCCAGCCACTTCGCCACAGCCTGAGCTGCTGCCGTTCCTTCGTTGATTGACTCGCCCACATTTTTGGGGGCTGTCACTGCGCCAGCGTAGAAAACGCCATCCACATTGCTCTCCACATTGTGCAGGAACGAATCCTTTGGCTGCATAAAGCCGCTGGGTTGGCTTATTAAGTTGCAATCGCTGGTTAAAACTGAGTTATGAGCATTAGACTTCATTCCAATAAGCAGCACCAGCATATCAACGCCCATCTTCAAAGGTCGTCCTGTAAGTGTATCCTCCGCCTTGATCTGCAAGCGGTTGTCGAAGGTAGGGCTAACCTCCGAGATACGACCGCGTACGAAATGAATGTTGTATTTTGTCTGCGCTTCGCGATACATCTCCTCGTAGCCAGGGCCAAACATACGAATATCCATATAGAAGTTAAAGACATCTGCCGCAGGGAACATCTCCTTCAGCTCCATAGCCTGCTTTACACCCGTTACGCAACACACCTTTGAGCAGTGACGCTGGCACACCTTCTCATCACGTGAGCCTACGCAGTGCAGAATAGCGATGCGGCGAGGCGTACCGCCCTGCTTCAAATGCACGTTATTATCGTTGAACATCTGCTCCAGCTCTGCCGAGGTGATCACATTGTCGTAGATGCCATATCCATACTCCTCCTTAATTCTGGCGTCGAACAGCGTAAAACCAGTAGCAATAACTGCGGCATCGCACTTCAGCTCCTCGCCCGACGAGAGCGTAACGCTTGTGGCTGAGATCTTTGTTGCCTCGCAACCAGTCTTAATGGTTAGATTGGAAGATGACATCAACTTGTGACGCACTTCTGCCAACACTTCATTTGCGGGGGTGAAAGTTGGAAAGAGCTTGTGCCAATTACGGATCTTTCCACCCAGATCACTCTCTTTTTCTATGATGGTAACAGCTACACCGTGGCGTAGCAATTCGCTTGCGCACTGCATACCTGCAATTCCGCCGCCTATGATAATAACTTGTTTCATCGTTCTTTAGTCGTTTTATATATCATCTCCTCCGAACAGCTATTGACCAATGCTCGCTCGGGACGAGAGAGATATTTTCCGTTCTTACCTAAATATTTTGCCGCAGGATCGTATTCGATACCCATTTTGTCAAGTAGTGGCTCAACATTTACCTGATGCATCTGCATACCCAGCTCCCAAGGATCGTAACCTAATACCAAACCCGCCATCTCCTCGTATGTTAGCACGGGGATGCCTGTGCCGTTTTGACCATAGGTCGTGCCCTCCATCTCGGCTATGGTGTATTGCCACTTGTCGAGGAACATTGAGCAACCAGGGCAGTTGCAGACTATGAAGTCGGGCTTGTAGGGTGCCATACTCTCCAGCTTCTTGTGAGAATTCGCCACCGAGTAGCCTCTGTTTGCCTGCACCAGATAGTTTCTGAAGCCGAAGCC
>JAFOHD010000045.1 GCA_017421945.1 Alistipes sp.
CAGTGGTGCATCGGCAAGGACCGTACAGGCCCAGTGGAGATTCTTCCTCCAGCAGCTTCATGGCACCGCTGCCTGACTTACAAATACGACAACGGCATCGAGGTAATCCAGAAGAACTTCGGCGAGGGTCAGGCTGTAAAGGTTCAGGGCGAGAACGGATGGATTATCGTAGGTCGTGGTAAGTATAAGGCTTCATCACCTGATTTGATGCCTACAAAGGTGGATCAGCAGGCTGTTTATGAGACCAACCCAGGCCACTACCAGAGTTTCTTGAACTCTATCAAGAGCCGCCGCGATCCTAACGTTCCTGTTGAGATTGGTCACAGCTCTTGTACAGTATGTAACATCGGTAACATTGCATACGAACTCAACCGTCCACTTAAGTGGAATCCTATCGTTGAGAAGTTTATGGCAGATGACGAGGCAAACAAGAAGTTGCACTACGACTACCGCAAGCCTTATACATTGGAGTAACGGCTTTAGGTACAAAAGAAAAGGGTGTCCCGCAAGGACACCCTTTATCTTTTGCTATGTAAGTTGTATTAGTGCTTGCAACCGCCACAAGATGACTTCTCGCATGCAGCCTGCTCCTTGCACGCAGAGTCACTGCATGAAGCGCCACAGCTATCATCCTCGCAGTCACTGCAGTGGTCACCGCCATCGCAGCAACCTTCGGTCTGGAGCTTCTTCAGATACTCCATGCTTATAGCAACACACTCCATAGGAGTCTTACCCTGGCTTGGCTGATCCTGCTCAACAATGAGCCACTTGCTGTTTGCCTTAACCGCAGCCTTGATGATTGATGGGATATCCTGAACACCGTAACCGAGTGGACGGAACTCAAATGCTGTACTCTTCTTCTCCTCGCCCTCGTTCAAGCCGATAAGTGCATATGGATCACCCTCCATCTCGCCCTCCTTGTAATAGTCCTTGAGGTGAACTACTGGAGCACGGTCGGCGTACTTCTTAAGATACTCAACAGGATCCTGACCTGCATACTTTACCCAGCACTGATCGAGCTCTGTCTGCAACAAATCTGCTGGCACGTTAGCGTAGAGGTAATCCAAGCCAAACTCGCCGCTTTCGGTCTTTGCAAACTCGAAATCGTGGTTGTGGTAAAGCAATGTAAGACCTGCAGCCTTGCACTTCTCACCGATTGAGCGAATCTCCTCAATCATCTGCATGAACAACTCGCCACCTGGACGACGCTCCTCGGTAACGTAAGGCACTACGATATACTCGCAACCAACAGCCTTATAGTCAGCGATTACCTTGTCAATATCGGCCAGCATCTCTGCCAAAGGCACGTGTGCAGAGATAGGATTCAGACCAATCTCCTTACACCAAGCGTTCACCTGCTCGGGAGCATTGCCAAACAGACCAGCGAACTCAACGCCGTCGTAACCCATATCCTTAACCTTCTGAAGTGTGCCCTTGAAATCCTGCTCCATATCACCACGTACAGAGTAGAGCTGCAAACCAACAGGCATCTCCTTGCAACCACCACAGCAATCCGACTGCGCTGACTTGCTACCACATGAAGCCATCATCACAACAGCTACGGCGGCCATCAAAATCTTTGAAATTTTCATAATCAATACTTTATAGTTAAACATGTTTCTATTTATTGAAGCAAAATTACAAATAAATTATCTTTTAACAATAAATCTTCGCTATTTTTTATCATCGGCACTATATCGTGGCCGTTGGATGATAATTGCCACAACAGCACACGCACCCAAAATGAATGGGTAATAGAGGTGAGGAATTATCTCAATGGGAGATATCGCAGCCAGTCCCGCCGCCATCAGCAACTGGGCTCCATAAGGCAGGAAACCCTGCGCGAAACATGAGAAAGTATCCAGAAGGCTGGCCGTACGACGTGCCGAGATGTGGAACTTTTCAGCTATGGAGCGTACTATCGCACCAACCGAGATAATCGCAACGGTGTTGTTTGCCGTGCATACATCAGCAATAACAACCAGCGCAGCTATGGCCGACTCCGCCCCTCGGCGTGATGCCACATGCCGGCTTATATGCCAGATTATGTAGTCAATACCCCCTTGAATACGTATCATTTCGAGCATACCGCCCGCCATCATGGTGATGATGATGAGCTCACCCATGCCCGAGATGCCCTCACCCATCGAAGATATCCACTCCACCACACTTATCTTGCCTGCCACAACTCCTATGACACCCGAAGAGACGATGCCAAGCACCAGCACCTTCAACACATTCCAACCCGCAATGGCAGTTACCAGCACCAGCAGATAAGGTAGAATGGTGTACCAGGGCGAAGAGGTGGTATTGTGTATTGCTGTAAGCGACAGCTCATTGGTAAATATATATATAAGGAGTGTGAGCAATGCCGCGGGCAGGGCTATGAAGATGTTTGTGCGGAACTTATCACGCATTGAGCATCCCTGGGTGCGCGTGGCGGCAATGGTCGTATCGGATATGAAAGATAGATTATCACCAAAGAATGCACCTCCGACAACTATCGCCACCATCCATGCTGTGGGGCATCCAATCTGCGCCGAGAGTGCCGAAGCAATGGGGGTAAGAGCCACTATCGTTCCCACCGATGTACCAATAGACAACGATGTGAAGCATGCTGCCAGGAAAATTCCTGCCGGGAGGAAACGCACAGGTATGAGCTTAAGAGTCAACTCCACCGTGGCATCTACTGCCCCCATCTGCTTTGTCGAGGCGGCGAAAGCACCCGCAAGGATAAAAATCCATATCATCAGCATGATGTTGTGGTCGGTAGCACCCTGAGTATATGATGCCACGCTCTCGGTGAGAGTCTGGCGGCGCGACATGGCAACAGCTACAATTGAAGCAGCCATACCTGCCACTGTGATTGGTATTTTATAGAAGTCGCCCGTCAGCAACGAGCCCGCAAGGTAGATTCCAAGAAAGATCACCAGGGGGAGCAGGGCGATGCCGTTTCCTTTTGTTTGAGTCTGCATAGAAGAATGTTTTTGCATTAAAACAACAAAAGGATTGTCCCTTGCATTGTTGGACAACCCTTTACGCTGAGCTGTTGATCAGGCTTGAACTGACGACCTCTTCCTTACCAAGGAAGTGCTCTACCACTGAGCTACAACAGCATTAACCCTTTCGAGCGGTGCAAAAGTAGGAAACAAATTCGACTTGAGCAAATTTTTACCCGTTTTTTATCTCTTTACCTTATAAATTATATGAAGGTTTGATTTACTCATGGCTATTTTACTATATAACACAAAAAAATAATCCGAGAACTATCTCGGATTATTTTCCATATTTCGGTTGCGCCACTCGATGAGTTCGGGTGTGAGTTGATCCTCACGGTCATACCAGCTGCCACCCATCAACAGTCGCTCCTTGTAGCGGTCCATACGCTCAACAATAGGGAACGTAGGACGAGGTCGTGCGCGTCGCTGCTCACGCTGGGCGGGGCGAATGGTGCGGTCAAAGACATCCTCCTTGTTGGGGCGCAACTGCGGCACCCACTTGAAGTTCTGCAACTTCAACGGCTGCGACTCGGGAATAAGTGCCAGCGGATACATCGTAAACGGAACATCGTTTCGATAGGTGATGCCCACAAGCTGCTGATCCTCGATGAAGAACGTGGCCGAGGCACTCTCAAGATAGGTCATCTCGGTGACAAGCTGCGAATCTTCACTCTCGGTGCGGAAATAGATGGTCTGCACATTGCCATCAACATCGTTACGGACAATCTCGTTATCAACAAAGTGAGCCGTCATCTCCTTGCCCGACACCTGATTGTAGTAAACAGTATCAATCTCGGCAATCATTATGGGGTCACCCATAAACTCCGCCTTTTCCAGTGCTCCACCCTTGGTATAGACATCCACCTGCTCCGATGCCAACTGGTTGCGCTGATTCCACATCACAGGCTCAATATAGAGGTGAATAATAGAATCCAAAGAACTGCTCACAAGCGAATCGCACACCATCTGCGCATCCGAGCGGAACATCTTTACATGCTTGTATGCTTTCACCAGACGATATGCACTATCAGCCTTAACAGAATCCTCTGCAACAATTTTTGATTCTTCGGAATCTCGTGTCGGACGATCCGAGATACTATCCACTTGCTGCACGCTATCAACCTGCATCAACTGGCGCATACGGGCATTACGCACTGCCGCCACACTATCCTCATGGTCCAGGGCAGACACATCACGACCCTTTGCTAGAAGTTTGGCGCGACGCTCGGCACGGCGCACCGAATCCTTGGCCATGCGTTGCAACTCCTGCTGACGAACCTTCTCAAGCTGTATATTTATCTTTGCTTGACGCTGCTTGGCAATAGAGTCGAGCAACACCTTGCGCTCCTGCGCCTTCTGCTGCTTCAGTTGCGCCTTACGCTCCTGAGCCTGTTTCTTCGCCTGGGCTGCATGATAAGCCTTCAACTGTTTGGGGGTGAGCTTCGACAACGAATCCTGCAACAATATCTGCGCACTATCCACCGGCTCAACAACCTCCTCGGCTGTAAGCTGCTCGTTAGCCGCACTGTCAAGCAGAGGTGGCAATGAATCCTGCTCAATTCTTCGGCGGGCAGTATCGGTCATATCCTGCGACATACCAACGTTACGTGCTATCATCTCGTGGAACATCTCATCGGTGAGCGGCTGGCCACCCCTGCGCTCTACGCCTCGCGCACCACTCCTCACAACATTGCCGCCCTGAGAAGTGAAAGTCCCGGCAGAGAGGCTATCCCCTACAGCACCCTTGCCTATGCTGTCGGCCTGCATGGCTGCCTCCTTGAGCTTTCGATTGGGATCAATAGTGAGCATCCACAGCGAATCCGATGAAAGGAATACCGTATCACTCTGCGAGGTGTCGTAACCTATTGCCGATGGACGTCGGGTAAGCAACGCCGTGCCCTCCTCAGACCAATACTCGGCATAGTCGCCAAAGGCCATGATTTTATTTTTGAAGTCATCCATCTGGATGTTATTACGGGCAATGATATGCTGCGCCATGCGATAATACTCCAACGTATCACCCCACATCTCCTGCTCCTCGCTAAGGATGTAGCCGTTGCGGGTGACCTTGTACAAATTACGAGCCTTGTCGTAGTAACCCTCATCGGCCGAAAGATACTCACCATCAACATTCCATATCTCGCTCGAGGTGAAGAAACGAGCAAACTCGGTGTCGGTGTTATAGATGATGGAGTCGCTCTTCATGTCGTAGTCAGCACCATGCAACTCTACCCTCTCAACACATATCACATCATGATTCTGGGCATCGTAGTAACCTCGTACCGACTCAAGAATATTGTTGTCATGCACGAGAACGCCTCCGCCTTGATATGTACCTACCTTGCTTTGGGTGTTGAAGCTGAAGTTATAAGTATAAAGCAGCGCATCGCCATCGACTACTTTTATTATAGGTGCATATATCTCGGCATGTGCGGCATCTCCATCATAGATTGCACTGTCGCCATAGATGAAGATGGAGTCCTGATTGATGACCATATTGTGGAAGAATCCCCAACGCGTATCGCTGTAACGCACCGCACTGTCACACCAGATGACAGCTCCGTTATGATGGGCAGCGAAGTTACCAATGAAATAGACAACACTATCACCGCCCTGGTTGTAGGGTTTCACAAGGTCGGCCATGAAATCAATCTTGCGCTTGCGGGGCTGCTGTGGCGCAGGAGCAGCTTTGGGCTGTGGATTGCTCGCAGCCACGCTACACTCAACAGCACCACGATGCCCCACCCCCTGAGCATAGAGGATGCCGGCAAACAGTGCTACAACTATTATAATCGACAGAATACGTCGCACAATCAAATCTTTTTACTTAACCCAATTAGGGAACTCAAATTCACCTTTACGGAAATCGGGGTCGATATAGACATACAACCCGTCAATCTTCTCTTTGAGCCACTTATCAAACACTTTGCTCTTCTTGTCATCCAGAGCCATCTCCTCAATAGAGAGGTAATCCTCCTCAAGCGAAGCAGAGTGAGTGGGGATTACTTCAAGCAACTTCACAATCTTACTGATGCTGTTGCCATTGATGTCAGTCGTAACAAAAGCCGACGACACATCACCAACCTTCATTTGTATGAGGTTGATGTAATCCTGCTGGCGGTCACCAAAATCCTCACGGCGGAACTTTGTAGCGGTATATTTCACATCGTTAGCATTGTAGCGCATCATGATATCGTGGTTGGTCACCAAACCTCCGTTCATCTTCGTAAGATCGTCCTGCGAATGTTTGAGCGCAGCCTCCTCGAAGGTGATAGAATCAGACTTAATCATAAGCGACAGGCTATCCAGGTATTTTGTAGGCTCCAACTCCTCCTCAAGCGTATATATAGGCTTGAGCAGAATGTGACGGTAGTGATACATTCCATTCTTGGGAGCATCAATAAGTTCAATAATGTGAAAACCGAACTCCGACTCCACGACCTCGGAAATCTGACCTGGCTTAAGCTTTGCCAACGCCTCGGCGAAAGGTGCTGCCAAGCCGCTCAATGGTCCTGGAGGATATTCACCACCCTTCATCGCAGAACCTGGGTCTTGCGAGTAGGTGCGTGCAAGAATAGTCATAGTCGATTTACCCGAGATTATACGCTCACGCATATCAAGCAGACGCTCTTTAGTTCGACGTTTAGCCTCCTCCTGCGAAGATGGGAAACGCACGATGTGAGCATAGACATACTGCTCGGGCACGATGGGCTTCTCATCCTCTCGCAACTTCTTGTAGAAACGCTCCACCTCACCTGGTGTAACAACCACATTAGAAACAACATGAGCGCTCATCTGTTGAGCATACACCTGCTCGGTAATGCGCTGACGCAATATGTCACGATAGTTAAACAGCGGCATATGCTCCTTAACCTCAAGGTCGGTAACCGAGCCAGCCTCGGCAATCATTGCCTGCAACTGCTCCTCAACACTTGCCTCAATGCGGCCTTCCATACCCACCACTACAGAGTCTATCAATGCCTGATTGTACAGCAGCTTTTGCTTAAGCAACTCCTCCAGACCCTCATTCATGGGATCGCGGTCAGAGGTAAAACGCTGCGCACGACGCTGTTCAACCAGCTGATTGGCCGTAGCAACAACCTCGGAGTAGAGGATTGACGAGCCACCTACAACTGCCACAACTCTATCAAGAACCACCTGACGCTTATCTGCATATACCACCGTCAGTGATATAGCAAATAAGACAAGCAGTGTAGTCAATACATTTTTCTTTAACATAGTATCTAATTTGTTTATTTACAAGCTATCCTGTTCAAAACCGAACACACGGGCACTTCCGTCTGCCGTGGCACTCTGGAGAATCTGCTCCTCGTGTTTGCGAATAATTTCGGCACGGCGGCGCGTGAGCAATATACGTCGGATATTATCTGCCACAACCTCAAGCGGAGCTACATTTCCCTTACGGCACACGGATGTAAAATCAAAATAGTAGCAATCCTTACCCATCTTCATCTCCTGCAACCCCAACTTATCAAGCAAAGGTTCGTTATTCTGGGTTGCAGTAATAGGCAGATTGGCCAAAAAATCCGAGAAACTCACCCACGTAGTACGGTTATCGATGAGCAAAAAACCATTTTTCTCGCACACATCCACCAGACTCTTCTCCTCAACGGCAGAAGTTGTAGCCTTTTGCATGCTTGCCTTAAGTTTCTTGCTCTGACGATAAGTGGCATCAAAACGCAACACACGTCCCTTCACCAACGTGCGGTCGAGAATGAAATCGTTTTTGTGAGAGTTATAATACTCGGCCACCTGAGCATCGCTCACCTCGGCATCCATCTGATGGTCGATGTAATACTGATCGACACGCGAGGTAAGCAACGAACCTCGATACTCCTCAACCAGCTTCTCGATATCATGCTCCGACTCGGGAAAGAGTGTGTTTGCCTCCTGTATTTTCAGTTGGCGCACAAGCCACTTGTCAACATAATTTTTGACATAGGATACGGAATCCGCTCCTTTCACACCCAATGGTAGCACTTCTGCAATTTCTTCGCGTGTGAGGAGATGACGGCCTACGCGCGCAACCACATCGTCACCCAACAGATAGTCGGGTAATTCACGACATGAGCCCACCATAAGCGGTATCGCCAACAGCAATATGTTCAATAACCGGCGCATAATAATTGGCAAAGATAATTTTTTTATGCGAATTAAACGCATTTTCACTTATATTATTATCATTTTGCCTCTAATTTATCACTTTTAATGCGTGTCATAGCCACCGTCATACGCCAAAATGCTACTAATGCAACGACTACACTCACGCCATAAACCACCCAATAAGTGGTGTTATCACCTATCAATTCCTTAACCGAAACATTCTCCAGCTCGACAGTTTTCAAGAAACAAACAGTGAGATTATTCATGGCATGAAGTATAATGACCATAACGAGTGAGCGATGGCGCAAATAGTAATACCCAAGCACCAAGCCTCCGCATGTAGCAGTGAGGATTATCGACGGAACGGCATGCATCAAGCCAAACAACAACGACGAAAAAAGCCATGCAACCACGCCTCCATAGGCCGAGCGCAGAGAGCCAGCAATATAACCTCGAAACATGACCTCCTCAAAGAGCGGAGCCAGCAACACTGCCGAGATTATCAGCCAGCCACCACCTCCCAACGTATTTTGCGTGCCTGGGAGTATTTCAGCTAAAGGCTCAACGGCAATACTCACACACCACAAAAGCAGGTAACCACACAACAATCTGAAGGGCGACGCCCAGCCAGGCACTCGCAAAGAGAGTGGATTGCGCCACCCTCTAAGATAGGCATAAAATGCCACAACCACGAAGCCTATAACAATGGCAAACGCCAGAGATAGAGCAACATATCGTGACTGGAGAAATTCCACATACTCAACAACTTCGGGATTTACGCTTTCGCGCATGACATCACTCACCTGCCCCATACCGACAGCTATTCCCACGGCGCGGGCAATCACTCCGCCCAAACCTTGGGCCAACACAGCTAACAGCAAAATGACAATGGCATCAAACCACTTGGCACCCATAAATATAGAGCGGGATGATTGCTCTTGCTGGCTCTCATCGGGTGTATGTTCCACGCTACGCTCCACGTTATCCTCCACATTGTTTTCAACACTATTTTCTACAGTGCTTTCCACATTGTTTTCTATGCTATTTTCCACGCTATTAGACATAATACACACCTATTTTTTACGTTTTACTTTCGACAAAGTTAATCATTTTTATTGATACGTTGCTTTATTTAATTTTATTTCATTAATTTTGTCCGATTATATCCCTCACCGCAAAAACATTGCAATTTGCAGTAGTAGAGATATAACACACGGTAACAAACACTTAGAGAAACAATAGCAGATGGCTAAAGTAATAGCGTTAGCAAATCAAAAAGGCGGCGTAGGCAAGACTACAACCGCTATAAACTTGGCAGCATCTCTTGCTCTGCTGGGCAAGAAGGTGCTTTTACTCGATGCTGACCCACAGGCAAATGCCACATCAGGTTTGGGTTTTAACACCGACCTTGATGGTATTTACGAGTGTATCATAGGCGAGAAGCAGGCTCATGAGGTTATACTTCAGAGTCCCGACATAAAGAAATTGTGGCTTCTGCCTTCAAGTATTCAGCTCGTAGCTGCCGACAAGGAGTTGCCCGATATGGAGAATGCTCACTACGTGATGAAGAACATCATTGACAGCGTGAAAGATAAGTACGACTACGTATTCATCGACTGCTCGCCATCGCTTGGCTACACCACCGTAAACATACTCACGGCTGCCGACACGGTACTCATCCCCGTGCAGTGTGAGTACCTCGCCCTTGAGGGTTTGAGTAAGCTGCTCAACACCATAAAGATTGTGAAGAGCGGATTAAATCCCGAACTCGACATCGAGGGATTCGTACTCACCATGTACATGCGTAATCGCCTGAATAACCAGGTGGCAACCGAGGTGCGTGAGCATTTTGGCGAGCTGGCATTTGACACCGTCATCCAGCGCAACATACGCTTGGGTGAAGCTCCATCACACGGCAAGCCCGTAATGCTGTATGACGCCACAGCTACCGGTTCGGTGAACTATCTAACCCTTGCCAAAGAGTTCCTTAAGCGTAACCGCAAAGCTAAAAAAGTAACCAAATAAGATATGAAACAGAAAGGTTTAGGACGAGGTTTGGATGCCATCTTCGGCACTGAGAAAATCACGGTTAAGGCTACGCCCATGAACCAGATGACAACCATCGGGATTGACCATATTATCCCCAACCCTTCGCAGCCCCGTACACAATTCGACGACGAGGCTCTGCGCGAGTTGGCCGATTCAATCAAGCAGCTGGGTGTTATCCAACCAATCACGGTAAAAAAGCAGGATGACAACTACATCATCATCAGCGGCGAGCGTCGCTGGCGTGCTTCGCAGATGGTAGGGCTGAAAGAGTTGCCCGTATATGTGCGAGATGTGGATGACGAGAATCTGCACGCCATGGCTCTTGTGGAGAACATTCAGCGTCAGGACCTCAACGCAATAGAGATTGCACTGGGTATGCAGCGACTCATCGAGGAGTGTAACCTCACGCAGGAGGCTATGGCTGAGAAGGTGGGCAAGAAGCGCTCAACCGTGTCAAACTACATGCGTCTGCTCACGCTCCCATCCGAGGTTCAACTTGCCCTGAAGGAGGGCATCATCACCATGGGACATGCCAAAGCCATTGCCAGCATCTCTCCCGAGCGTCAGCTGTGGGCACTGAAGCGTTGCATCAAGAAGGCCTTGTCGGTGCGTCAGGCAGAGGAACTTGCACGCAAAGCGGCATTGCAAGCCGTCTCGGTGGAGAGTGAAGAAGAGGAGTACCCAGAATCTTATTCACGCCTGGTGGAGCAGTTGGAGCCCTACTTCTCAAACAACATCAGCATCAAGCGCAGCAAGAACGGCGGAGGCAAGATTGTCATCGACTTTGCTAATGACCAGGAGATAGACTCTATCATTGAACGTTTACGTAACAAATAAATAAGTAAACATGGTGTATAGTTTCACGAAATCATATTCTCAACGCCTGTGCGGCATCATGTGCCGAGTGCTACGTAGCCATCTGTTAGCTACAGTGGCTATGATATGCTGCATGATGGCAACAGAAGAGGTTTCGGCTCAAACTTTCAAACGTAGTGACAGACAAACCGTGCTGGGCGGCATCCTACAACAGGATACCACAGCCGTGGACTCTGCCAAAATCATGAGCAAGGAGGAACTTAAACTCAAGGAGAAACTGCACAAACGCCGCATGGACTCGCTCGCGCGTTATGAGCAACGTCTGCAACGCGCACGCGAGCAGGACCGCATTGATGAGTTTGGGAATATCATACCGCGACAGCCACTCTTCAGCGACTCGTCATCGCTTTCAAAGGTGTGTCTTACGGCTGCCGTACTGCCTGGTTATGGTCAGATATACAACAAGCAGTATTGGAAACTTCCAATACTCTATGGTACCATGGGTGCATCTATTGGTATGTGGGCACATTTCGGCAGTAAGTATCGTCCCTTGAAACGGGAGTATGACGCCCTGCTGCTGAACGGCATGGGACGCACCGAGGAGCTCAACACCGTGCAGCGCAACATGATACGTGCCAATACCAACAAACAGATATTCATGCTCGCAACAGCTGCTTCGTACATCTACTTCCTGGGAGATGCAGCACTCAACTACTCAACCAACGAGGTGTCGAGCGTGAAGAAGGCCACCACCCTATCGCTAATATGTCCGGGTGCCGGCCAGATATACAACAAAAGTTACTGGCGTGCCCCCATTGCTGTGGGTGGACTGGCCACAATGGTGTATGTGGTAGATTGGAATAACCGAGGTTTCAAACGTTTCAAGACAGCCTACCAGTTGTGTGTGGATTATGAGCGTAACCCGGGCAACTACCCCAACGGACCCGCTGATGAGTTCCGAGGTCGCTACTCAACAACATTCCTCAAAAACTTGCGCGATTCGCACCGCCGAAACCGAGATTTGAGTATTCTGCTAACGGCGGGAGTATATATCTTCCAGGCTATTGACGCTCATGTGGATGCACACCTCAAGGATTTTGACATATCCGACAAGCTGACGGTTGAATTACAACCCATGTTTGATTGTCAATACACCTATCACAACGGCAACACGCCGATATTTGGATTCGACTTAAATGTAACATTCTAAAATGACTAAAATAGTTTTTCGTATCTTCTTAGTGTTGCTATCAACACTATCATTGTCGCAGTATGCCTCTGCGCAGCTCATCAAGCGTACAAAGAAATTGAATGCTAAGGCCCAGCTCGCCATTGAGCGCCAGCGTGTGGATTCACTCACCTCGCTGGTCGAGGAGTATCAGCAGCGTGAGAGCGAGTGGCAACGTGCATGGCACGATGAGAAGGAGGCACGCAAGCATAAGCCCGTAAGCGAGCGTCTGTCGGTGGAATATACCCCTGCCGAACTCGACTCACTTGCAGCACAGCTCAAATGTCAGCAGGTGGATGAGGCATTCCAGAGTTTTTTCGACAATTATGTCTGCGAGCCCGCCACATTCTCCACTGATGCTTCGATGGATTCACTCTACAAGAGCCGCCTGGATGCTCTGGTGACTCCCATACGACTGCCATATAACGACCTGGTGAGAACAAGCATTAAGCGTTATACCGATGGTTCTGGGCTCATGAGTCGAGTGCTTTCTCGTGCGCAATACTACTTCCCGATGATTGAAGAGGAACTGCTGAAGGCCGGCCTGCCCGTTGAGTTACGCTCAATGGCTATCATCGAGTCGGCTCTGCAAGCTACGGCATACTCACGCGCGGGTGCTGCCGGCTTGTGGCAATTCATGCCTGCAACTGCCAAATCGTATGGGCTGGAGGTGAACACCATGATTGACGAGCGTTACGACCCTCACAAGGCCACCAAGGCAGCTTGTCGCTACCTGAAAGACCTCTACAACATGTACAACGACTGGAGTCTGGCTATTGCTGCATACAACTGTGGTCAGGGCAATGTAAACAAGGCTCTGGCTCGTGCAGGACAGAATCCCGAATCATTCTGGGATATATATTGGCACCTACCATCCGAGACACGAGGCTACGTGCCGGCATTCATCGCCGCAACCTATGCCTACGCCTACCACAAGGCTCACAACATAACCTACACCGAGCCACCCATGCCTATTGCCGTGGATACCGTACACGTTGACCGATTGATGCACCTGGGACAAATATCATCCACCATAGATGTCACCACCGAGTCGTTGAAGTTGCTCAACCCTCAATATAAGCTGGATGTCATACCTGCCACGACAAAGAGCTACACACTGATACTACCTGCCAACCGCATCACAGAATACATATCAAAGCAGGACTCAATCTTCGCCAAGGACTCCACCTACTTGAAGGAGTACCTCAACCCCGCAGCGGTAGAGAAGAAGATGCAGGAGGTGGCTGTCATATATCACCGCGTGAAGAGTGGCGAGACACTTGGTGCTATTGCACGCAAGTATCGTGTAACAACCAAGCAGATAATGACATGGAACCGTCTGAAGAATGCTAACCGCATAAGCATAGGTCAGCGTCTGAGAATCGAAAAACGATAAACGATGATATTTCAGGATACAGACACCATCGTTGCCCCCGCTACTGCCATAGGTGGAGCCCTGTGCGTTATCAGGATTAGTGGCGACAAGGCCATTTCCGTTTGCGACTCAATCTTCAAAGGTCGTAAATCGTTGCGTGATGCCAAAACCGCTACGCTGCACTATGGCAATATCATGGATAACGACGAGGTGGTGGACGATGTCGTAGTATCCATTTTCCGTGCGCCCCACTCATATACGGGCGAAGATTCTGTTGAGATATCGGTGCATGGCTCTCGCTACATCGTGCAGCGCGTAATCACGCTGCTCACTCAACATGGCGCACGACTCGCCCAGGCAGGCGAATTTACACGCCGAGCCTTTCTGGCAGGCAAGATGGACCTGTCGCAGGCAGAAGCCGTTGCCGACATGATAGCAGCCTCATCTCACGCCTCACACGCCATCGCCTCCACGCAGATGCGTGGGGCATACTCCGACGAATTACGCACCCTGCGCGACAAACTGCTGCATATAGCTTCACTGCTTGAGCTTGAACTCGACTTCTCTGAGGAGGACGTGGAGTTTGCCGACCGCGAGGAGCTGCGACAGCTATTGCAAACCCTACGCGAGAGGGTGTCATCACTCGCCAAAACCTTCTCGCTGGGCAATGCCTTGAAGGAGGGTGTCATGGTTGCCATTGCCGGTCGCCCCAACGTGGGAAAAAGCACCCTGCTGAACCGCCTCGCTGGCGAGGACAGAGCCATGGTGTCCGACATCGCCGGCACTACGCGCGACACGATAGAGATTACCACCAACATCGACGGTGTCATATACCGTTTCATCGACACCGCAGGCCTGCACTCCACCGACGATAAGCTGGAGAGGATGGGCATAGAACGCACCGAGCAGGCTCTGCGCAAGGCGCGTATCATATTGTGGATGCAGGAGGTGGGCGATGGTGCAGAATTAGGATTCACCCCCACAAAAGAACAAAAGCTAATTCGCATAATCAATAAAATTGACTTAGTGGGAGACAAGTCATTGAACTGCCCCTCTGATGACATCCCCACGCTCTACCTTTCAGCAAAGAGCGGCGAGGGTGTTGAGAAACTGATTGAGATGTTCAAATCCATCACCAATGCTTCGGCGGCATATCAAGGCGAGGTTATAGTATCCTCTCAACGCCATTATGAGGCACTCACTCAGGCAAGCGAGGCCCTGCATTCTGCCCTCACAGCACTCGATACCGGCATCAGCAGCGACCTGCTGAGCGAGGACATCCGCCAAGTTATGTACCACCTTGGCGGCATTACAGGCGAAATTACCAACTCCGAGATACTCCAATCAATTTTCTCCCGCTTTTGCGTCGGAAAGTAACCCACGATTAGCAACAATTACGAAATATTACTATTGATTATAAAGGCGTTGATTATCAGCGCCTTTTCTTTTTGCTATATGACTAATATAGGTCTAATATAGTCGTTTTTCAGCTCATTTTTGTACCTCA
>JAFOHD010000046.1 GCA_017421945.1 Alistipes sp.
AGACTGATTCTCAATCAGTTTACCGCCTATCTTAACAACCTTCATCTAAAACTTCGATAGTGTATTTTTAAGTGCCGAAAGGAGCATATCGCACTCCTCGGTAGTTACACACAGAGGGGGCAACAGTCGCAGAGTGTTCGTGCCGCTATAACCCGTCATAATGCCGAAATCGGCAAGTAGTTGTTTACGGAAAGCACCCTGAGGAACAGGCAGTTCAACGCCTATCATCAAGCCTCTGCCACGCACCTCGCTAATGCCGTCCATCTGACGAATATCAGAAATCAGATACTCACCCTTCTCAGCAGCATTTTTCACCAACTCCTCATCTCGGATAACCTCCAAGACCGCCAGAGCAGCCGAGCAAGCCAAGTGACTACCGCCAAAGGTTGTACCGAGCATACCCTTTCGGGCCTCAATGTGGGGAGCAATCAGAATACCCGCAACGGGGAAACCATTACCCATACCCTTAGCCATCGAGATAATATCGGGCTTCACGCCACTATATTGGTGAGCGAAAAATTTACCCGAGCGGCCATAGCCCGACTGCACCTCGTCAAGCAGGAGCATAGAGCCATACTTATCGCACAAGGCACGCGCACCGAGCAAAAATTCATCACTTGCCACACGAATACCACCCACGCCCTGAATACCCTCAATCATCACAGCCGCCACATCGCCTGCCGCAACCTCCTTTTCGAGAGCATCCAAGTCGCCAAGAGGAACAAACGAAACCTTGTGTCCGCAATTGACAGGTGCTTGTATTGAGGGGTTGTCGGTCACCGCCACAGCCGCACTTGTGCGACCATGGAAAGCACCACGCATAGCCACTACCCTATCGCGACCTGTAACAAACGAGGCAACCTTCAAGGCATTCTCATTTGCCTCAGCACCACTATTGCAGAGGAAGAGATTATAATCGGGATAACCCGATACTTCGCCCAGCAACTGAGCTAACTCCGACTGTAAAGGATTTTGTACCGCATTGGAATAGAAGCCAATACGCGACAACTGAGTCGAAATTCGCTCCACATAGTGAGGATGCGAGTGGCCGATGGAGATAACGGCGTGGCCACCATAAAAGTCCAGATAGCGAGAGCCATCAGCACCCGTAATCCACAAACCACGAGCCTCGGCAGGCTCTACATCCATCAGCGTATATACATCAAAAAGCCCCATATTTCAACTTATTAAAAACCGACCGCTTTGAGTCGTAGTCCACACATCTCGTCAAGACCAAACATCAGATTCATATTCTGCACAGCCTGACCAGATGCACCCTTCAAAAGGTTATCTATCACAGAGGTTATCAGCAACTTATCGCCCTCCTTCTGGATAGAAATCATACAGAAATTAGTACCGACTACCTGTTTCATATAGACAGGCGAATCACTCACAAAGGTAAACGGTGCGTCGGCATAGAAATTCTTATAAAGAGTTCTCACCTCCTCCTCGCTCATCTCACTGCGCAACACCACATCAGCCATAATACCGCGAGTGTGACAACCACGAACAGGAACAAATGCCAAGTCGGTCTGCATGCCTGCCGCAGCAAGCGTCTCGCCAATCTCAGCAAGGTGTTGATGAGTGAAGACCTTATAGTTGGAGAGGTTGCCGCTACGATTACTGAAATGGGTGTCGTGCGTAGGTTTCTGTCCTGCTCCGGTACTACCTGTCATTGCCACAACAGTCACCTCCTTTGGCAACAAGCCAGCAGCCGCCAGAGGCAGCAAGGCAAGCTCGATAGAGGTTGCAAAACATCCGGGATTAGCCAATCGCGAACAACCACAA
>JAFOHD010000047.1 GCA_017421945.1 Alistipes sp.
ATGATTGCCATCTCGGGTTACTACCGCTACAAGCAGGGTATGATTACGGGGTTGGACGTATCACCCGTTGCCCGCTTGGAGGAGATTTTGTAACAATAAATCCAACTAAAATATCAGGCTGTCCGACAAAATTTGGGCAGCCTTTTTTGTGCGCCCACTCCGCTAAATAGAGAAAAATAAAACATTTTATTTCCTGTTTAGAATATTTTGTATATATTTGTCACGACCAAAACCGCAGATGTAAGAAGCGAGCGAATATTTGCCCGCACAACACAAATATCATAAACTATGAAGGAATTAAAAATCGGAAACCTGCTTGCCAAAGTACCCATTGTGCAGGGAGGTATGGGTGTAGGCATCTCCCTCTCGGGACTTGCCTCCGCAGTAGCCAACGCTGGTGGTGTGGGAGTCATCTCAACAGCCGGACTGGGTGTTATTTATAATGAATTTTCAAAAAATTTCTACGAGGCCTCAATCCACGGATTGAAGGAGGAGTTGCGCAAGGCGCGTGAGATGACCCGCGGCATAGTGGGCGTGAACATAATGGTTGCACTGACCAACTTTGCCGACATGGTAAAGACTGCCATCGCCGAGAAGGCCGACATCATCTTCTCGGGCGCAGGTCTGCCGCTGAACCTGCCATCGTTCCTTGACAGCGACTCAACCACCAAGCTCGTCCCCATAGTATCATCGGCACGCGCGCTGAAGGTCATCTGCCGCCGCTGGATTGGCGAGTATGGCTACGCACCCGATGCGGTTGTGGTGGAGGGCCCCAAGGCCGGCGGTCACCTCGGCTACTCGCACGAGCAGATTAACGACGAGGCTCACTCGCTTGAAAGCATTGTGCCTGAGGTTGTTGTTGCTGCGCGCGAGATAGAGCAGCAGCACGGCAAGCATATACCTGTGATTGCCGGAGGAGGCATCTACACAGGTGAAGATATCTACAACATTACGGCATTGGGTGCCGACGCAGTGCAGATGGGTACGCGCTTCGTTGCCACCGAGGAGTGCGACGCTGACGAGAAGTTCAAGCTCTCGTATATCAATGCCACCGAGCAGGATGTGGAGATAATCCAGAGCCCTGTCGGAATGCCGGGCCGAGCCATCCACAACGGATTCCTTGAAGCGGTGAAGGAGGGACTGAAGAAACCAAAGGTGTGTCCGTTCAACTGCATCAAGACGTGCGATGTAAGCAACTCGCCATATTGCATCATGCTGGCACTCTACAACGCCTTCAAGGGCAGAATGGAACACGGCTACGCCTTCGCAGGCTCAAACGCCTGGCGTTGCGACAAGATACTGAAAGTAAGCGAGTTATTCGCCGAATTAAAATCCCAATTTGAGGCAAAGATTGCCTCGCTTAAAGGTTAAACAAACAAATGGCTGCTCCAACAAAGCAGCCATTTTTATTAGAAAAAGCCAAATCTCACTATCTTGTTTGAGGCATGTAATCCCTCCTTCTCAACAATGCCCGTCAGCACATCGGGGGCGTCGTGCCAGCGGTTGGAGCGAAAATCGCGGCGGTAGGTCATAAGGTGAGCATAGAGTTCGGGCCAGCGTGTCGCCCACCCCTGCGGGAAACGCACCATGTGTAGCACCGTGGCCGAATTGGACAAGATGCGGGCCTCTTTGTTTGCCCCCTGGTGAAACCACTCTATCTTGACGCGTGGCGCAAGGCGTTGCACCGAGCGGGCAAAACCCCTGCCTCCATTGTTACTCTCTATCAGAGCCTGACGCACATCCATGGCCTGTAACATCGAGGCAACCATCCCCTCGGTCAGCTCCATGGGCTCACGCGAGTAGACCACATCCAGAATATATATTACCCCATCGCTATCCACGGCATAGCTCACCGAGCAGAGATAGTCATCGCCCATATCGGCAGTGTCGGTGTAGTTTGCGCGGCGCACAATATCGCGCGGAAGCTCATCATAGGTGGCAAAACCTGCACCATAGAGCAGTCCTCCCAGCAACGAGGGGCGCCCCTGATACATACACTCAAATCTCACAGGGTCGAGCCTGCGCTTACCTTCGAGCAGTTCACGACTCTGACGCTCCTCCCACAGAGCCTCCCCCGCTCGGCGTGGGTCTATCTCGGTGGGCTCGCCCGTTTTTATGGCCTCAAGGTTTATACACAGCCAATCATCATGCCCCACAGAGTCAAGGTCAGACCACTGCCTTAAATCAACACACCTCTCATGCTCGCGCAGCACACCAATCAAATCCTCCTCATGCCAGCGTGTGAAAACAATTATCTCCTGCGACTCATTGTGCATACGCGTGCGCACCACCGATGTGTACCACTCCCAGCAATTCTCCCTGA
This sequence comes from Alistipes sp., assembly GCA_017421945.1. Taxonomy (GTDB): domain Bacteria; phylum Bacteroidota; class Bacteroidia; order Bacteroidales; family Rikenellaceae; genus Alistipes. Next base: position 2,324 of record JAFOHD010000047.1, read on the forward strand.
CAAGGGGCGAGTTGGCCTCCATAGCATCCTTGTAGAGGTCATCAAGAATGAAGCAGTCCACCCTGTTACCCGTAAGCGAGCCCTCACGCCCCACCGAGAGTAGACCTCCGTCATAATCAATAATCTCGACCTCGTCGGCCGTACGCAGATATTGCGGCGGCTTGCCTCCACACTTTATGCGTGTTGCGGGAAATATCTCGCCATACTCTTTCGACTCCAGCACTCGCTGCACACGGCGATTGAATTTATTGGCCAGCGAGGCCGAATAGGAGGCTATGGCAATACGAGCATTAGGATTCACACCCAGCATATATGCCGGTAGCAAGGTACTCGCACCCACACTCTTGCCATGTTGCGGAGGCATGGAAACCATCAGCTTGCGTATGCGTCGTGTGGCAAATGCCTCAAGCAGACGATAGTAATTGGCGTGAAAGGGCTGAATCTCTATAAACGGATAGATAGCCTTGGCAAATTCAGCAAACGAAGGCGTTGCATCCCGAGCTATGGGCTGGGATAGATGTTCCGACACACCGTCCACACCACTCGCTCGCCCCAGCGACTCCCCCACCACAATCGGCTGCACCGACTGAAGCCAATCTTCAAAATCTGAAATAACTTTATTCTTACCCATATCTACAACAATGATTTGATATAGTCCCTGAGTTCGTTGAACGACATATCGTTTAACATTTCGTCACCATCCGTCGAAGTGTGAAACTCCCACCACACGGGAATCATATCCACCACAGCTGGGCGAGTAGCCCACTTGTCTGACTGCTGTTGATGGTAAACAAAAACCGAAAGTATCAACTCACACCACACTCCCTCAAATTCAAATTCAAGGCGTCCCGAATAGTAACCTTTGTCGGCAACAAGTTCAACCAAACGCGTCGCCAACTGATGATAAAGTTTAGATGAAATAGCGTACATAATTGATTTTTATTGAAATTTATTTGTTCATTTGATATAAATTGCTTAACTTTGCACTGCAAATATAAGTTCAAATATTGAATTTTATACCTCCAAAGTACAATTATTTTATATAATATTTATTTATAAAAAACCTATGGACAGCAAGGTAAAACTAATACGAAAGGCCCTAAAACTAACGCAAGAGCAATTAGCTCAACGACTTGGCATCGGCAAGGCAGCCCTTTCGATGATTGAAACAGGCAAGTGCGGACTATCGACACGCAACAAAAATATTCTTGTTCAAGATTTGAACGTCAATCCCGATTGGCTTGAGACAGGCAAGGGCAACATGTTTAACGCCGAGCCTGACTTCACGGCTTTCCGACTCAGGTCAGACAACTCGCTGCCCATGCAGAGCGTACCACTCTACTCGATTGAGGGTACTGCGGGTCTTGTACCCCTGTTCACCGACCAGGAGACCAACAAACCCGTAAACTACATCCACATCCCCAACCTGCCAAAATGTGACGGTGCCATATATATAGTAGGTGATTCGATGTATCCACTGCTAAAGAGTGGCGACATAGTGCTATACAAGCAGTTGCAGGATGTGAACAATATCTTCTGGGGTGATATGTACCTGCTGTCGATTGACCTTGACGGCGAGGAGTACATCACCGTGAAGTACATACAGAAATCGGAGCGTGAGGGTTACGTAAAACTTGTGAGTCAGAATCCCCACCACGCCGACAAGGACATAGAGATAGATCGCATCAGAGCTATTGCCATAGTAAAAGCAAGTATCAGAATGAACTCAATAAGATAAACGTGCAACACTTATATCATATTCTGGCAATCGTAACCTCGGCCATCTGGGGTACTACGTTCATCAGCTCAAAGCTGCTGCTCGACAATGGGCTCTCGCCCGCGGCTATCATGGCTCTGCGCTTTGCCATAGCCTACATCTTTATGCTGCCCTTTGTCAAGGGTAAATGGTGGTGTCAAAACATTAAGGATGAGTTCCTGATGGTGATACTTGGCATCATGGGAGGCTCAGCATACTTCCTACTGGAAAATACCGCGCTGCTCTATACGCAGGCATCCAACGTGGCAATCATCATCGCTGCCACGCCGCTGCTGACCATGTTCACGGTAAATATCATGAACAAGGGCAAGGGTGCAGACAGAAAACTGTATCTTTACTCGATGCTCTCACTCGCAGGCGTTGCGCTGGTGGTGTTCAACGGTAATTTCATCCTGAAGCTCAACCCCATAGGTGACCTTCTCACCCTGGGGGCGGCTCTCACATGGGCGGTTTACAGCATTGTGCTCAACAAGGTGGAGGGACGCTATCCGCTGATGATGATAACACGCAAGATATTCTTCTACGGTGTGCTGACACTCCTGCCCTACTGTCTCTACGAAGGGTGGGGAGTCACCGGTTCGATGCTCATGCGCCCCGTAGTGTGGGGCAATCTGCTGTTCCTGGGAATTATAGCTTCACTTGTGTGTTATGTCACATGGAACATGGTGATAAATAAGTTGGGAACCATTGAGGCTACAAACTACCTCTACATAAACCCCATAGTAGCCATGCTCGCCTCATACATCTTCCTTGAAGAGAAGATTACATGGCTCGCCATCGTAGGAGCTACGCTAATTCTCGCAGGCGTATATTTTGCACAGCGAAAACGGTAAGAAAAACGCTCTGTTTGTGGACAACTTCACAAATTATCACCTATCTTTGCATCGGTTAAGCACCACGGCAACCAAAATAGAAACTATAACTAACTAAAAACAATAAATTATATCATGGAAAATCTCAACGCAAAAGAGCTTAAGGAGGTTGTAATCCGTTTCTCGGGTGACTCGGGCGATGGTATGCAGCTCACAGGTACGCTCTTTTCGAACACTTCTGCCTTGATTGGAAATGGTATCTCTACATTTCCCGACTACCCAGCCGAGATTCGTGCCCCACAAGGTACAGTAGCTGGTGTTTCGGGTTTCCAGGTACACATTGGCTCGGGCAAGGTTACAAATCCGGGTGACTACTGCGACGTATTGATTGCAATGAACCCTGCGGCACTCAAGGCTAACCGCAAGTGGCTGAAAAAGGATGCTACGGTGATTATTGACGGCGACACGCTCACCGAGGATAACATCAAGAAGGCTGGTTATGCCACCCTCAACCCTATTGAGGAGCTTGGCCTGGAGGGCTACAACGTAGTGATTCCCGACATCACGTCGATGACACGTGCTGCGCTGGCCGACATGGGCCTTGACAACAAGTCGGTGGTGAAGTGCAAGAACATGTTTGCACTCGGAATCTGCTTCTACATCTACAACCGCCCCGAGGATTACGCAAAACGATATATTGACGATAAGTTTACCAAGAAGAACCCTGCCGTAGCCGAGGCCAACAAGCGCGCTATTGACGCAGGTTACTACTATGCAGCAAACACCCATCAGTTTGCCAACACCTACAAGGTGGAGGCCGCTCCGCTGGAGAAGGGTACATACCGTTCAATCAACGGCAACGTAGCCACAGCGTGGGGATTCTGCGCAGCAAGCGAGAAATCGGGGCTGCCACTCTTCTGCGGCTCATACCCTATCACTCCGGCAACTGTCATCCTTGAGGAGCTTGCAAAGCGCAAGGATTTGGGTGTCAAGACCGTTCAGGCCGAGGATGAGATTGCAGGTATATGCACCTCTATCGGCGCTGCCTATGCGGGCAACTTCGCTGTTACAACCACATCAGGACCTGGCCTGTCGCTCAAGAGCGAGGCGTTGGGTTTGGCTGTGATGGCCGAGCTTCCGCTGGTTGTGGTGGATGTGCAGCGTGGAGGCCCATCGACAGGTCTGCCTACAAAGACCGAGCAGAGCGACCTTATGCAGGCTCTGTATGGCCGAAACGGCGAGTGCCCTGTGGTTGTGATTGCAGCCTCATCACCAAGCGACTGCTTCCACTATGCTTTCATGGCATCGAAGATTGCAATGGAGCATATGACTCCTGTGATTCTGCTTACCGATGGCTTCATTGCCAACGGCTCGGAGCCATGGCGTATTCCTTCAATGGCCGACTACCCGGCAATATATCCGCCAATCGTGGAGAAGAGCGAGGGCGACTTCATGCCATACGCCCGTAACGAAAAGCTGGCTCGCGGCTGGGCGTTCCCCGGCAAGGAGGGACTGGAGCATCGCATCGGCGGCTTGGAGAAGGACCACCTGAAAGGTTCAATCTCGTACGACCCCGCCAACCACCAGGAGATGACACGCACACGTGCCCAGAAGGTGGCATTGGTTGCCGACGAGCTGCCTACGCCAGAGGTGATGGGCGATAAGGATGCCGACGTGCTGGTTATCGGCTGGGGCGGCACACGTGGTCACTTGCAGAGTGCGGTCGAGGAGCTTCAGCAGGAGGGCAAGAGCATCTCGCTGTTGCACTTCAACTACATCAATCCTCTGCCTCACGGCGTAGAGGAGCTTTTGAAGGGCCACAAGAAGATTGTAGTCTGCGAGCTTAACGAAGGTCAGTTCGCATCGTACATGCGTCAGATGTTCCAGAACTACACTTTCGAGCAGTACAACAAGACAGAAGGTCAGCCATTCACCATCGTTGAGCTGAAGGATAAGTTTAATTCATTACTTTAAGAGGCTATGGCAGAATATAAATATACACCCGCAGATTTCAAGAGCGACCAGATTGTGAAGTGGTGCCCGGGTTGTGGCGACCACGCCATCCTGAATGCCGTACAGCGCGCCATGCCTGAGGTGGCAGATGCGCTCGACATACCACACAACAAGTTCACATTCGTTTCGGGTATCGGTTGCTCGTCACGTTTCATCTACTACATGAAAACCTTTGGTTTCCACACCATCCACGGTCGTGCGAATGCCGTAGCGACAGGTATAAAAGTAGCAAATCCCGACCTCTCGGTATGGGTGTGCTCTGGTGACGGCGACTCGCTGGCTATCGGAGGTAATCACTTCATCCACGCCATCCGTCGTAACATAGACCTCAACATGATTCTCTTCAACAACGAGATTTATGGTCTTACAAAGGGTCAGTACTCTCCTACCACCAAGCTGGGCAAGATTACCAAGACTTCGCCTTACGGCACCATCGAGAAACCTTTCAACCCCGGCGAGCTGGTAATCGGTGCGAAGGGCACATTCTTCGCCCGCACCATCGACATGGAGGTGATGCTTACAAAGGATTGCCTTGTGGCGGCTGCCAAGCACAAGGGCATGGCTGTTGTGGAGGCATTGGTGAACTGCGTAATCTTCAACGACAAGACTCACGCCACATTTGCTGGCGACCGTCAGACACGCCTTAAGAACACCATCACACTCAAGCATGGCGAGAAGATGCTCTTTGGCGAGGGTGGCAACAAGGGTCTCGTGTTTGAGGATATGCGACTGAAGGTTGTGACCGTAGGCGAGGATGGCTACACTCTTGACGACATTCTCACACACGATGCCCACACCGAGGACACCACCCTGCACTCGATGCTGGCTGCCATGAAGTACCCTGAGTATCCTGTGGCGGTGGGTGTGATTCGCGATGTGCAGGATGCCAATGTATATGACCAGAAGGTTGAGGAGCAGGTTGAGCAGGTGCAGCAATCTGCAAAGATTAAGTGCATGGACGACTTGCTTCGCTCGGGCGAGACATGGGAGATTGAATAATCACATACCCCAATAAGCAAACAAAGGAGGTGGCTAATTAATTTTAGTCACCTCCATTTTCTTTACAAGGTTGAAGCGGTAAGCACTACTCCACCACATACCACGTGTAACCGCCAGCGGGGATTGTCACCTGCAACGTGACGCTGTAATCACGATTAAGTTTATAGGTGCGAGATTTACCCTCCTGCTCACGTATGCGAGCCACCTTGCTCAAGCCCGTATAGTAGAGCGGCACATTGATTGTGCGCACCATATCCTTGTCGGTGGGATTGTAGAACATCGCCAACGCCTTCTGCTCAAGTCTGGGATTTACGTGCATGATACCATCCCAATCACGGGCATCGGGCTGACGCAGGTGAATGATGTCGCTGTTGAGTATCTCACGATACTTCTTATACCACGCAATCACATCCACTACAACCTGTCGGGTTTCGTCGGTGTCATACAACCGAGGGCCACGGTAACACGCCTGCACACCGGCTCCATAGTTCTGGAACATCAGGGTCCTATATTCGTAGAGATGTTCGCTCAAAGGCTCCAGCGTGGCGGCAGCTCCTCCGCCATGATACTGCACAAGGGGCACAAAGCTCCACAACGACGAGGGCAGACGCTCCCACGTACAACGGTAGTTTATCTGACGGGTGTGAATAATCTGTCGCTCACGGGGCAGCGACCAGTTCACCTCGCGATAACCAATGCCGACCTTTGTCGAGCCATTGAGGAAATAGTAGTCGGGCACATTCAAGTACACACCCTTCTCGCACATCCAGTTATAGAGCTCGGTAATCTTCTCAAACTGCCTCCAGCGCGAATCGTTGAGCCCCTTGTGGTAGGCATGCGAAGTGGAGGCGCACACATCACCCGAATATGAGCCATCATGCTCAAGGCAGGTCATGCCCGTGCGCTCGATGAAGGTCTTTATCTTGGCCAAATACTCATGTCCCCACTCACTGCACAGACAGGGCGAGCTGCCGAAAGTCATGTCTCCACGCTTGCCTGTCTTGGGGTTTATCACATCCACCTCGTCGCTTATCCAGCGACTGGCAAGCAGCGAATAGCATCCCAGCTCAATACCCTTCGAGTTGGCATACTCGACCAATTCCCTGAAGCGGGCAATATTCTCCTCGGATATATCCTCGGCGTTTAGTTTGGCTCCAAAGCTGATGATAACCATCTCGTAGCCGCACTCCACACATTGATCGACAGCACGGCGCACAACCTCGGGATTGGCCGACGTAAGGTGCATGAAGATTGGATTCTCGGTAGTCCAGGGAGCTACGGTGTACTGCATACGCCGTTTGAAGAGTCCCACTCGCTCACGGTCGTAGGAATCCAGCGGCATCTCGTAAACCATGTATGACTTGAACGGTGAATCGGTGGTAATCTCCACATCGGGGCCCACCGCCATGCTCACATCTAAAATGCAGGGCGTGCGCAAGCGATAGCTCGTCTGTGAGGTGTAGGCCTCGTCTGTCACCCAATGCTCGACATGCTCCGACTCTCGCTCTGTAAAGGCCGGCCCGACGTGAAAATCACTCTCGATGTGAATATTTGGCAATAGAAACTTACTGGCATCACTCTCCTCAACGGGTGACTCAGGCTCGGCGAAAGCGAGGTACTCAAGTTTGAATGAATCGAGATTCACCGATTTATCTCCATAGTTAAATATCTCCATACGCTTGCGAATCAAGGGCAGATGGTCGTATATATCGTAATATAGCTTCACCTTCAAATCCTTCACCTCGCCCACTCCTCTTAGCGTAAAGACCAACACCCTGCCCGTAGGCAGCGTCTTATTAAGCGCCCAGCGGCTGCGAGCCCATTTAAGGGTGGGTATCTCCTGCTCGATAGCGAAATCCTCAACGATGAACGAATCCTCTCGGGCTGTCATATCGTCAAGCCACTCCTCACGGAAATAACCACGTTCAACCTGACCGTCGAGGCCTCCCAGATACCAACGCTTGCCGTTGATGGTCAGCTCACCCTCTCCGCTCACGGCACGCATCATACTCTCACCCGTCATCTGATTGACAATATCGACCGTAGCAAGATTTGGCGTAAGACGAAAGATGCGCGACACAAGACCATTTGATATTACGATTGACTTGCCATCACGACCAGCCCACACTCCTGCCTTGAACTTCGACGCATCAATGAGCCAGTCACCCTCACAACGTGCAGTTGTGAAGTAGTCGGCAACAGGGAGCTGACGCAGCTTTCTGCTGAGGTTTTCCCAATTGTTGTCGGAGAGCCCTCCAACCGCACTTTCGGCATCAACAACGGAGGTTGAAGCGTGACGGGCATAGAGATTCATGCAGCACAATGATGCCGCAAGCAATAAAACGAGATGTCTTGTTTTCATATATAAGATTGGTATTTTCGACGCGGGAATAACTCCGTACTCGCCTAACGGAAATCTATAACATCGTAATCCTTGAACATGGATTGTGAGTATGATGCAATCTTCGTTTTGCGCGATGTGATGCTTGAGACTTTTACGGTGATGACATCGTCATAGAGCTTATACTCAAGTTGCAAAGGCTTACCCTTAAGGTCGGCTGTAAGAAATATTTCACCCTCAAAAGCATCCTCACGTGCAGTTATGCGCAGTGTGATACGCTCGGCGGCCTCATCCACAATCTCAACATTGTAATCCTCGCCCACAAAATCAAAACAACGGGTTGGGTTGTCAAGCACATTGCGACTCGACAAATCCACTACATCTATGTTTACCTCCTTGCGCTCATGATCAACCTCGTAGCGACACTTGCCATCGGAAAATACCTCGGCCTGCTGCAACTTGATATGATATACATCGCCTGCCACGGCATAACTACCCGAGGCCTCAAACCCCTCGGCCTCGATATCGAACTGCGCATCGTAGCTGCCCAGCTGCTCGACATAGCGGGCAACACGGCCAACTGCCGCAGCACTCCCCTGCGCCATGGCATGCACTGCACACATCAGCATTAGGGCAAGTATGGTTACTATTTTCCGCATAATATCCTGTTTACAAAACAAACGACGGGGCATGGAGGATTATTGTTAGAACACGCCCAGCGATTGCAGCTTAGCCTCCAACGAGGGCAGGTCGTAGAACTTAATCTCACGAGGCTTTGCACCCACCTGCGGGCCTACAATGCCAGCCTTCTCAAGCTGCAACATGATACGGCCGGCACGGTTGAAGCCCACCTCGTAGTTGCGCTGGATGGATGACGTAGATATCATTCCGTTGGTTACGGCAGCACGTGCTACCTCACCAAACAGCACATCGTACTTCACGGGAGCCCCACTCTCGCCGTCGCTTGCTGCCGAGCCCTCCGAGCCAGCCTCCATGTCAAAGTCGGGCAATGGATATGCCTCGGTGTAACCCTGCTGCTTGGCGACGAAATCCACCAGACGCTCCACCTCCTTGGTCTCAACCAGCGCACACTGGATACGCGTCAGCTCTCCATCCTTAGAGAAGAGCATATCGCCACGACCAATGAGTTGGTTTGCTCCGGGCTGGTCGATGATGGTGCGCGAGTCAATCATCTGCATCACACGGAATGCAATACGCGCAGGGAAGTTGGCCTTGATACCTCCCGTGATAACCTTCACATCGGGACGTTGTGTAGCAATGATAAGGTGAATACCCACAGCACGCGCCTTCTGCGCCAGACGCATGACAGGAACCTCGACCTCCTTGGCGGTCATAATAAGGTCGGCGAACTCGTCTATAATAACCACTATATATGGCAAGAAACGATGACCCTTTTGAGGGTTAAGACGGCGTGCGGTAAACTTTTCGTTATACTCAACAATGTTTCTCGCCGTAGCCATCTTCAACAACTCCAAGCGACGACCCATCTCCTCAACCAGAGAGTTCAATACGCATACAGCCTTCTTGGGCTCGGTGATGATTGGCTCCTCGTCAGACTCCATCTTGGCAAGGAAGTGACGCTCCAACTTGTTATACACCGAGAACTCAACCATCTTGGGGTCAATCATCACAAACTTAAGTTGTGCAGGGTGCTTCGTATAGAGCAGCGACGTGATGATGGCATTCAAACCCACCGACTTACCCTGACCCGTAGCACCTGCCACAAGCAAGTGAGGCAACTTAGCCAGGTCAAAGACAAAATTCTCATTCTGAATGGTGCGACCAATCACAACGGGCAACTCGGCCTTTGTCTGCTGGAACTCCTCGGAGCAGATTGATGAATACATCGACACAATCTGCTTGTCGCGGTTAGGCACCTCAATACCGATTGTACCCTTACCCGGTATTGGAGCTATGATTCGTATGCCCTGGGCACGCAAGCTCTGGGCGATATCCTTCTCCAGGCTCTGAATCTTCGATATCTTCACACCCTGGGCCTGCTTAATCTCGTAAAGAGTAACGGTAGGGCCTACCGTAGCATCAATATCAATGATAGGGATACCGAAATACTTTAACGTCTCCTGAATACGGCACTTGTTATCATATATCTCGGCATTGCTAACCTTGTTGGGCGATTGATAATCCTCAAGCAGCGAGACGTAAGGTTTCTTGTAATACTCCAAATCGCGCATTGGGTCATAGAGCTCCATATCATCTACCTCGTCCTCACTCACCTGCTTGGGTGTATTCTCATAGACATTAACAACCAGCGGCTTCTCGTCGTTTGAAGGTTGATTCTTGGGGGTAACGACAAACTCTGGCTCATCAGCCGATGCTACAACACGCTCTGGAGTGGGGACGGGTGTAACATCCTCTTCGGCCACATAACGAGGGGTAACCACAAAGCCATCCTCATCCACGACCACCTCCTCGTTCACTGGGGCATCCTCGTTGGCGAGCAACTTATCAACATCTACCGCACTCTGCTCGGGCGTAACATTTGACACAACGGTAAAGCAACTCTCATCCTCGGTAGCCAAATTCTGAGGTGCCGCAGCAGGGGCTCCAAATTCACTCTGCATGGTGGGTTCGCCAATCTGCGCAGCACGTTGCTGTGCCATATACTCATTCACGGTAAGATAGCGGCCATTAGCTCCGACACGTGAGGCAGATGCAGGTTGCTCTGGTTCAGGAGCAGGTTCAGGAGCAGGTTTGGGGACAACATACTCTTCTACAACAGTAGGGGTATCCTCCACGACAAGCTCCTCTGGCTGTGCCACATCTTCAAGAGTCTCGACATCCTCCTCAACACTCGCGCCCCGACGCGAGTTCACCATATCTTTTACTCCAGCGAATAATTTTTCGCTCTTATCAACCATCTTATCGCTGGCTCTGTTCACCGTGCCGATGAAGTTGTGATTGATAAATACTCCTGTCAAAATCCAACCCACAATAAGCAGCAAGATGATACCAAAGCCTATAGCCTCGGATAAATCTGATGCGCACATAACACCCAAGCGGCCACCCAGGTCATGCATGAAATCGGTCTTTATGTCCAACAAACCCAACGTCACAGAGCCCATCACCACAAGCAGTGCAGCACTGAGTGCGAAATGGTTGATATTCAACGGTTTCTTGCGGAATATGCGCCAACCGACAACAGTCAATACAATAGGGATAATAATGCCGAATACACCAAACGAGCAATCCATAAGCCAATATGCCACACGCGCTCCCGCACCACTGCAGATATTTTCATATGGAATCTTCACTCCCGACAACGACTCGTCATTGTGCAATGCCGACAAATCAGCACTCCAATTAAAGAGGTGCGAGATAGCCGACACCGTAGCAAACAATCCCACGGCCAGCATCACAAAGCCAAGCATCCAATACAGATTATCGTTTGACGACGGTTGCGCCGCCTTACTGCCCTGCACACTCTTTTTAGTATTTGTTCTTTTCTGTGTCATATAAACTTTTCCTATAACTTTACTCTTCACCGAAGGCCTTCATGCGCAAACGCTCACGATAATCCTCATCGGCAAATGTCAAAAATTCATAACTTGGTTCATGCTCCTCTTCAGCACGTATATCGTAACGCTCAAGCAGACTCTGAACTCGCTTGCCCACAGCCTCGCCCGAATCAATAATGGCGACATTCCTATTCCCCACCACATCGCGCATCACACTCCGAAGGAATGGATAATGGGTACATCCCAAAACAATGACATCAACACCCTGCTCAATGACAGGCTCGATGACATTTGCAACCAACAGCCGAGTAGCCTCGCTCTGCTCCTGGGAAGCCTCGACAGCTTCAACAAAGCCACGCCCGACTACGGGTACAACCTCGACATCTCCGCTATAAAGTTTCATGGTACGACGAAACTTCTCGCTGCGAAGCGAACTCTCGGTAGCCAGCACCGCCACGCGACCTGTTTTCGAGAGTTTGCATGCCGGCTTCACGGCAGGCTCCAGCCCCACAATGGGTATATGGCTAAACCTCTTCCTCAGCGTAGCGATAGCAGCTGCCGTAGCTGTATTGCACGCCACAACAATCATCTTACAACCCCGCTCGAGGAGATATTCTACAGCCTCAATGGCAAAACGCTCAATCTGCTGGACCGAAAGTCCTCCATAAGGGCAATTCTTACCATCGCCCAGATATATCAACGACTCATCGGGCAAAGCGCGATACAACTCACGCCACACCGACAAGCCTCCAAAGCCCGAATCGTATATACCTATGGGCGAGTTATTCATCCTCTCTAACGATTGATAAAATCTTGCGTATAACCTCCTCGTCGCTGTTCGACAAGCAATCTATACAGTGGCTGGCCTTGGCATAGTAGGGCTCACGCTCGGCCATGTTGGTTGTCATGAAGGTAACCAGCTCCTCATCGTTCAAGCCTCGCAATTTGGGGCGTTTCTGCCTGCCGTGAGGACTCAGGCGCGAGGCAATCTGCTGCGCCGTACGACGCAGATAGAAGCTCTTGCCTATGGAGTTCATGCGCTGCATATTATCCTGCCACGTAGGCGCACCTCCTCCCGTAGAGATAACCACATCGTCATCTGCAAGAGCCAGCTCCTCGATAAGTTCGCGCTCCTTATGGCGGAAGTACTCCTCGCCCTCATAACGGAAAATATCACTTATGGCAGCACCCTCGCGCTCCTCAATTATGGCATCCATATCGACAAAGCGCATGCCTGCCGACTTTGCCAGCTTGCGGCCCAGCGAACTCTTGCCACAGCCCATATATCCCACCAAAAATATCTTCATAGCCTTCTAGAAGAGATTTAACTGCTCGGAATCAATCACAATGCCATCGTCATAGACAGCAGTCTGGGTATGGTCAGCCTCAGCAACCGACATATCAACCTCCGCAGCCTCAACCTGCTCGAGATCAACATCCATCACCTCCTCGGCCACATCATCCTCGGGCTCCTCGTGAAGCTCGGGTTCCACGAAAGTGAGCGAATCAACATCATATGTCGTGATACGCTTACCCTTGGCACGGTGGCTCTTGACGCCTATGAAGCTATCAACATCAACCTCATCCATAGGACGTGTTGCATGCGCACCCTTATAGGTTATCTGCAACGTCGCTCCTGCCACATCGGTTATGCACACGAAATCGGCAGCACTCTCGCCCTCGAGGAACGAGAGCATCTTCTCGGTAGGCTCCAGCTGGAAGCGTTTGATGTAGTAGTAGTTCTGCTCCCTGTCGAAATAGCACAGACTATAAACCTTACCCGCAACATAACGCTCAACACGCACCGTCTCGTCAGGGAAGTGCTGATCGACGCCGAAACCTGTGATATAATATTGATGTTTGGCAGTCCATACAACGAGCTTATCGTCACCCTTGAACTCACCCAGCAACGTACCACGACCGTCGGTATTGAGACGGCGCACATCCTCATCATACCAGATGTTCTGACCGCCCAGCGTTGATGTACCCTTCTCCTTGAGCACTATCTTGTGGATACTGTAACGCGAGAAGAGGTTACCAGCAGCAGCTCTGCCCTTGATGGCAATGGTCGAGAAGTCGAGGTCGGTGATAACCTTCTTGAGGCGTGGACGCGGACGGAAATATATCTTCAGCACCTCGGCCTCGCCGTTGGGATTGACCGACATGTAGAGCAGCTCGCTCTTGGGAGTGCCCTTTGTCAGGTCATAGACCTTATCACGTGTGATGCTCTTGATGGCGCAACGCTTCATCATAATGGCGCCACCACGACCGTCCCGATAGAGTACGTTGTAAATTGTGCGCTCGTCGTTTCGCTTGAACACCCCTATGTAGTAAATGTTCTTGTCGAAGAAGTCTTTGTCGGTGACCTTCTTAATGACATAGCGACCATCCTTGAGGATGACAATAACATCGTCAATATCGCTGCAATCACACACAAACTCGGCATCCTTCATACCCTTACCTATGCCGAAGAAGCCCTCGCTTCGATCAACATAAAGTTTGGCGTTGGTCACAGCAACCTTCGTAGCCTCAATCACATCAAACTCACGTATCTCGGTCTTACGCTCACGTCCCGCACCATACTTCTCGCGTATGCGCTCGTAATGGGCAATAGCATATTCGGTGAGGTGTTCCAAGTCGTACTTAGTGGCTTTGATATCCTCCTCAATCTTCTTTATTTCGTTATCGGCCTTGTCGCTGTCGTAACGCGATATTCGGATGAACTTAAGCTCGGTAAGACGCTGCACATCCTCCATGGTTACCTCGCGGCGCAAGAGTTTCTTGAATGGCTCCAAGCCCTTGTCCACAGCCTCGTAAGCCTCCTCGCGTGTGCGGCAGCCCTCAATGAGCTGGTAGAGCTTGTTCTCGATGAATATGCGCTCGAGTGATGCAGCATGCCATGCCTCGGCAAGCTCATGCAGGCGAATCTCCAGCTCCCTGCCCAGCAAGCCACGGGTGTGGTCGGCCGAGTGACGCAGGATATCCTTCACACCCATAAAATGGGGCTTATCGTCCATAATCACGCAGGCATTGGGAGAGATTGACACCTCGCACGAAGTGAAGGCGTAGAGGGCATCTATGGTCTTGTCCGACGACTCGTCATTTGCCACATGGACAACAATCTCAACCTTGTCGGCCGTAAGGTCATCAACCTTCTTGGCCTTGATTTTACCCTTCTCAATGGCCTTCAGGATGGAGTCCTTGACCGACTCCGAGGTGGTTGAAAAGGGAATCTCGGTGATGACCAGCGTGCGCTTATCGACCTTCGAGATGCGGGCACGTACTTTCACCGCACCACCTCGCAGACCATCGTTATAGCGGCTGGCATCCATCAATCCTCCCGTAGGGAAGTCGGGCAGCAGAACAAAATCCTCACCCTTGAGGTGGGATATGCAGGCGTTGATAAGCTCGTTGAAGTTGTGTGGCAGAATCTTAGATGCCAAGCCCACGGCAATACCCTCGGTACCCTGCGCAAGCAGCAATGGGAACTTAACGGGCAGTGTCACAGGCTCCTCATTGCGGCCATCGTAGGAGCGCATCCACTCGGTAGTCTTGTTGTTATAGACCACATCGAGTGCAAACTTCGACAATCGTGCCTCGATATATCGGCCCGCAGCCGCCTCATCGCCCGTGAGGATATTACCCCAGTTACCCTGCGTATCAATCAGAAGCCCCTTCTGACCGAGCTGCACCAGCGCATCCTTGATTGATGCGTCACCATGGGGGTGATACTTCATCACATCACCCACAATGCTCTGCACCTTGGTTCTTACACCCTCGGCGCAATGGCGTTTCATGGTGTGCAGGATACGACGCTGCACAGGCTTCAAGCCATCGTCAATGTGGGGCACGGCACGCTCCAGGATAACATACGAGGCATAGTCCAGAAACCAATTCTGGTACATTCCCGTGAGTTTGCGCATGTTGCCCGAATCGCCAAACAGGCGGTTAAACTTACTGTTGGCAACAGGCTGCGCCTCCACACTCATCTCCTCGGCGGCGACAATATCCTGCTGCTCAATTATATCTTTTTCTTCTGCCATTGATGGTAGATTTTCTTTAGGTTAGTACTCTTCGTTATGCAATGTTTTCATCCACTATATCCTCCTCGATGCGCAGGTTGTCGATGATAAAGCCCTGACGCTCGTAGGTGTTCTTACCCATGTAGAACTCCAGCATGTCGCTGATGGGGTCATCCTTGGTAAGGCGCACCTTGTCAAGACGCATATTCTCGCCAATGAGGTCCTTGAACTCCTCGGGCGAAATCTCACCAAGACCCTTGAAGCGGGTTATCTCGGCTGTTGCGCCACACTTCTTGATAGCCTTTTGACGCTCCTCGTCGGTGTAGCAGTAAAAGTTCTCCTTCTTGTTCTGCACGCGGAACAGCGGAGTCTGCAAGATGTAGAGGTGTCCGGCACGGATAAGCTCGGGGAAGAACTGCACAAAGAACGAAGTCATGAGCAAACGGATGTGCATACCATCCACATCGGCATCGGTTGCGATGATGACCTTATTGAAGCGCAGGCCATCCAGTCCATCCTCAATATTCAGGGCATCCTGCAACATGTTGAACTCCTCGTTCTCGTAAACAACCTTCTTCGTCAGGCCATAGCAGTTGAGCGGCTTACCACGCAGGCAGAACACAGCCTGAGTCATGGCGTCACGCGTCATGGTGATAGGACCCATGGCCGACAAACCCTCGGTGATGAAAATCATAGTCTTCTCGGCCAGCGGATTTTTACTGTCGGTGAGGTGTACCTTGCAGTCACGCAACTTGCGGTTGTTCACAGCCACCTTTTTGGCAATCTCGCGAGCCTTCTTCTGTATGCCCGAGATGGCCTTGCGAGCCTTCTCGTTCTCGGCAATCTTCTTTTGCAGCACCTGCGCAGTTTCGGGATGCTTGTGCAGGTAGTTGTCGAGATTGGTCGTGAGGAAGTCACCCACAAACTGCTGCATCGACACGCCCGGTGCAATCTCCTTCGAGCCGAGCTTAATCTTGGTCTGCGACTCAAACACAGGGTCGTTCATTCTTACCGACACAGCTGCGATAATCGACGTACGCACATCCGAGGGGTCGTAGTCCTTCTTGAAAAACTCCTTTACGACCTTCGCCACCGATGCGCGGAATGCGGCCTGATGCGTACCGCCCTGCGGTGTATATTGACCATTGACAAACGAGTAGTAGCTCTCGCCATAGCCCGTGCCGTGAGTAATCACTACGTCGATATCCTCGCCCGAGAGATAGATGGGGGGATACAAAGGCTCCTCCGAGAGATTATCATTAACCAAATCCAGCAGACCATTCTTCGAGACATACTCCTGACCATTGAGGATAATCTTCAAGCCGAGATTCAGGTATGTATAGTTACGCACCAACTGCTCGACATAGTCCATATTGTAGGCATACTCGCC
>JAFOHD010000008.1 GCA_017421945.1 Alistipes sp.
ACATTGGAGAAAGTGCGATGAACAAACCAATCCAAGAAAGACCTGACTCCATCTGACCTGTCTGAACTGAACCGTAAGAAACAACTGCCTTCTCAACAGCGTCCATACCCTGCTCGTAGCGATCCAAACCCTGATAGTAGATTGAAGCAACTGGGCCCTTAGTGTCGCGGCAAAGATCCTTAGCAGCCTCTACACCCTTCTCGTTCAAAGTGGCCTCGAACTTCTCGATAAACTTCTTTGTGTTGATGTTTGCGAATGAAAGATAAAGCATACGCTCGATAGCAACTGCCAAACCGATTACCAAACATACCAACACGGGCAACATCCAGCCCCAACCACCCTCAAGGAACTTCTGCATCAAAACCTGGTGCATAGTGTCACCTGCGAGCTCAGTCTCAGCTGCTACAGCAGCCTCCTGTGCGAAAGCATTAACAGTGCCAAGTGCGGCTACTGCCAAAAACATAAATGATTTTTTCATAGCTTTTTTTAATAGTTTTTAATTAGTGTTTGTATTAAATTTATTTCGTAAAATTTCAATATTTATTCACTTATGCAATAAAATTTTATTTTTTCTCTGCTCCACTCTAACTTTTTGCACCAAAAATCCCCGACTACGGCTCATACCCGCATATCAGGCAACACTCACCACGCATCAACACAACACACTATGTGCCAACAAATTACACCTCCAAACCCGTTCCCAGCCGGATGTAGATGCACTTTTCGCAGAGTTTACGGACCGAAATATAGCAATTTTTTTTTATCCGCACAACTTATTACACGGTAAATTCTCCGCGCAAAGAGCTTTTCATAAGTTCTTTCGACTCTTCAAGTGGCAGATTTTTGCCCAAAACATACATCAGTTTGGTGATTGCCGCCTCGGTGGTCATGTCGTAGGCCGACAAAACTCCCGCCTTCAGCAGACGCAGGCCCGTCTCGTAAAGTTGCATCTCGACCGAGCCATTGTCGCACTGCGTGACATTGAGCACCAGCACCCCTCGTTCCACCGTCTCACGCATCAGACGCTGGAACCACTCCGCCGTGGGAGCGTTGCCCGCGCCATAGGTCTCAAGCACCACACCTCGCAGCCCCTCCACCGAGAGAATCGCCCGCAACGTGTACTCGCCAATACCCGGAAAGAGCTTTATAATGGCGACGCCCTCGCTCATGAGCGTAGCTATGCGCAGCGGCTCAACGCACCGAGGCATGGGGGCTATGTTGTTCCTGTTATAGGTGATTTTCACACCCACCTCGGCAAGCGGAGGGTAGTTGGGCGAGCGAAAGGCGTCAAGCTCCTCGGCACTCGCCTTATGGGTGCGGTTCCCCCTATACAGACAACTGTGGAACAGAAGTGACACCTCGGGCACCATAGGCCTGTCACCATCACGCGCACCCGCAATCTCGATGGCGGTGATAAGGTTCTCGCGCCCGTCGGTGCGCAGCAATCCGATAGGAATCTGACTACCCGTAAAGACCACGGGTTTGGCAAGATTCTCGAGCATGAAGCTGAGTGCCGAAGCTGTATATGACATGGTGTCGGTGCCGTGCAGAATGACAAAACCATCGTATCGGTCATAGTTGCTGCGTATGACCTCGGCTATGGCGCACCAGTCCGAGGGATGCACATTTGACGAGTCGATAAGCTTGGGCATGGTATGCACATCAATTGACACATTCAAACTGCGCAACGATGGGAACTCCTGGTATATTCCGTTAAAGTCAAACGGGATGAGCGCACCCGTACGCTCATCGGTCTTCATGCCGATGGTTCCTCCCGTGTAGATTATGAGTATTGAGGAACGATAACCCTCTCCAACGATAGTCTGCTTCATATTTTACCTTAATTATATTATCTCCAATGGCAGAAACATGCGGTGGGCATTGAGTGTGGTGATGCGAGCCACCTCCTCGGCCGCCACGCCCTTAATCTGCGCCACCTTCTCGCACACATATCCCACATACGACGACTCGTTGCGCTTGCCACGATGCGGCACAGGCGTAAGATAGGGGCAGTCGGTCTCCAGCACAATATCCTCAAGCGACATCTCTGCCACAGCCTCAGCCAAAAGGCTCTTTTTGTAGGTCACAACGCCTCCCACACCAAACAACCAATCTCCGCACTCCTTAAGGCGGCGATATGTGTCAGCATCCTCAGAATAGGCGTGCAGCACACCGCGCAAACGCTCACCTCGCGACTCGGCACGCCGACACTCCTCCTCCAGCAACCCACACATATCAGCCCATGCGGCACGAGTATGAATGGCAACGGGCAGGTCAAGGCGTGCTGCCAGGCGACACTGCGCAACGAAAGCCTCACGCTGCTCGGCAACATACTCCTTGCTCCAATAATAGTCTAGGCCTATCTCACCTACGGCACAAAACCGCACACCCTCAGGGGGCTCGGCAAGATACTTCTCGACAAGCGCAAGTTCCTCACGCCAATGCGGATTGTCGTTCACCGAGGTTGGATGAAAGCCCATCATGGCATGACACCCCTCGGCCTCACGCGCCAGCGCAAACAGCCGCCCATAGCTCTGGCTGTCGATGGCGGGCAGCAACAGCTGCACAACACCCTGCTCATGCGCACGCAAAAGAGCCTCGGTGCGGTCATCGTCAAACTCCTCGCTGTAAAGATGCGAGTGTGTATCAATCAGTTTCATAACAATTTCTCATACAATTTGCCAGGCAGCTGACGCACCGCCCCCGACAGTTCCAAATTCATCAGCATGAGCGACAACTCACCCGCCGACATTCCACTACGCACCTGCAACGCATCGAGCGATATAGGGTCTTGCCCAAATAGCGAAAGGAACTGCGCCTCATCATCACCAAGCGGCAACAGCTCACGCCTTGGAGTAGGTATCTCCTCAAGCCCAAACTCCCAATGCAACTCCTCGGCAACATCCCTTCCCGAAAGCACCATCTGCGCCTTGCGGTTGCGAATCAACATATTGCAGCCCATAGAGTTAGCATCCACAGCACGCCCTGCGACAGCCATAACCGTGCGGTTGTAACCATCGGCAAAAGCAGCTGTCGAAAGTGAGCCTCCCGACTCCGAACTCTCAACAACGACCACACCGGCACACAGCGCGGCAATAATACGATTTCGAGGAATAAAATAACGACCATTCTGCTTCGACTGTGAGTTGAGCTCCGTGACGACCGCACCTCCGTGCGCAATCATATCCTGCGCCAAACGTTCATGCTGCACAGGGGTAACTCCCGGCAGGGTGTTGGCCACAACGCCGACAGTCGCAGCACCACACGCCAGTGCGGCACGGTGACACGCCCCATCTACGCCGTAAGCAAGGCCACTTACCACAACCGCCTCGGGCACCACCTCATGCAGCTCCGACACCAACTTGTCACACATACGCTGACCATAGGTCGACATCTTACGCGTACCGACAAATGCCACCGCCGGACGCATCAAGACATCAACCTCGCCACGCACATATATAGCCATAGGGAAGTCCTCCACCTCACGCAATAGCGGCGGATATGACGTCATGTCGCAACCAATGGCCGAAATACCGTGTGCCTTGCAGTACGACAGTTCACGTTCAGCCTCCACAAAACCACGTTTGAGAGTGATGCTACGAGCTACATCTGCACGCAACTCGGCACGCTCAACAAGTTCCTGATGCGAGGCGGCATAGACAGCCTGCGCCGACCCGAAACAATCGACAAGATGGGCAGCACCTCGCACACCCAGCTGCGGCACGAAACTCAATGCAATACTCTCCAGTGGCATAATTCAATCAAATGCAAAACAGCATTGTGAATACAAATATAAATAAAATTGCGCCATTCGACAACTTCAAAACAAAGAAAAACCACTCCCCCACCCTCAATTTTCATCCTCAGCCAGCGCATATCAAGCTCTACAAACTCATTTCCAATGCATCACAATCTACCCTTGACCCAAAAAGTGGAAAACTTCATCGGGAAAGGTGCTTTTGAATAAAAAAACACGAAAGTTGCACAAATTTTTTGCATGTAAAATAATTTTACCTATATTTGCACTCCGAATGGGCGAGCAATCGCGATTCACAGGGTCCGATGGATGAGTGGCTTAGTCACCGGTCTGCAAAACCGTCTACAGCGGTTCGAATCCGCTTCGGACCTCGGAAAAAGTGCGTTACAGATAATGTAGCGCACTTTTTGTTTTATGCCATATCAAACTCGATGGTCAGGGTAAGGGAATTATCAACGGTAAAAAGTGCAACCGGCGAGGCCTGGACAAACTCTTTTCCCCATATTTATCATAAACTTTTTGAGTTTTTTCAAATATTTTCATAACTTTACAACTCAAATATCGCCCGCAGCGTAGAGTGTGGCGGAAACTACTGCAAAAATGAAACGACCTCTATTTATAATCACACTGCTCATATCGTTGGTGATACTCCTCTCATCAACCACCCATAAGAATGTGAAGCCTTACTATACCGCCGACATTGCCATCACAGCTTCGGGCAACATCCTGCTTGCCAACAAGGGCACATCGGAACTGCACATGCTCGATAGACAAGGCACAAGCATCGTCTCGTGGGCTCTTGACGCTCCGGCTACGGGCGTTGTCACGCATGGCAACAAGGCTTACGTCACATGCAGCTATGCCGAGGGGAAGCTCATGGCCGTGGATACCGAGGCTCACTACGACATTTTGTTTCTGACCTCAACGGGCATGGGTGCATGTGCGCCCGTGGTAAGTCACGACGGCAAGAAGATATACGTCTGCAACCGCTACAAGGGTACGGTAAGCGAGGTGGATGCCTCAACGGGCGAAGTGTTACGCGAGGTAAAGGTGTTGCGTGAGCCCTGCGCTGCAACGCTGTCGGCAGATGGTAAGGCGTTGTACGTGAACAACTTCCTGCCCATGCAGCGTGCCGATGTGGAGCATGTGGCAGCCGCCGTATCGGTCATCGACTGCGAATCATTCCAGAAAACTGACGACATCAGACTATGCAACGGCAGCAATGCTCTGCGAGGCATTACCACATCGGCCGATGGCAAATATGTATTCATCTCGCACAACCTGGGACGTTATCAGGTGCCCACATCACAACTCCAACAGGGGTGGATGAACACCAATGCCATAAGTGTCATTGACGCGCAGCGTGGCGCCTACATCGGGGCCTTCCCGCTGGATGAGCCCGACCGGGGAGCCGGAGGCGTGTGGGACATTGTATGCGATGGAAATCACCTGGTGGTGTCGCAGTCGGGCACACACGACGTGAGCATAATAGACTACCCCAAGCTCATTGAACGCTTGCAGGGATATGAAAACCTTGCGGAACTCGACCACGACCTCTACTTCCTGCGGGGAATCAGGCAGCGTGTGAACATCAGTGGCAACGGCCCCCGCAACATGGCGTTGCTCGGCGGTGAGCTCTATTTGCCCACCTACTTCTCCGACACACTCAACATCATCGACCTCGAGCAGCAGGCGATACGCACCATGGCATACAACCCCGGGCGTGTGATGAGTGCTATTGACCGCGGCGAGCAGGCCTTCAACGATGCTGCCCTGTGTTATCAGAACTGGCAATCGTGCAACGGCTGCCACCCGGGCGAAGGACGTGCCGATGGCATGAACTGGGACCTGATGAATGACGGCATAGGCAACCCCAAGAACTGCAAGAGCATGCTCTATGCGTTCCAGACTCCCAAGTGCATGATTTCAGGCATACGCGACCACGCCGGTCTGGCTGTGCGCGCAGGATATAAGTTCATTCAGTTCTGCGATGTGGATGAGCAAATCGCCACCGATGTGGACGAGTACATCCGCTCACTGCGCCCCCTGCCAAGTCCCTATCTGGTCGATGGCCAGCTCTCGGAAAAAGCCCTCGAGGGTAAGCGTGTGTACGAGAAGCAGGGCTGCGGCGCGTGCCACTCGGGCGAGTATTACACCGACATGCGCACACATCGCATAGGCGAGAATGTGGAGTTTGAGCAGGGGTGGGATACACCCACACTTGTGGAGGTGTGGCGCACGGCACCCTATCTGTTTGACGGTCGCGCAGCCACCATGTTTGATGTATTTTATGAGCACCGCCACGGCATTAAGGGCAAGATATCGCGTCGTGATGCTGAAGCATTGGCAGAATATGTAAATTCGTTATAAGATGATAACTCCTTCATTTAAGATATTACGCTCCGATGCGCCCGATTACCCACTTGCCGAGCGAGAGATTCTCGCCCAGGCGAAAGCAGTCGCGGCAACACCCATAAGGGTTGTGGTATTCACCAATGTGAAGGACAACGACGAATACCTGGTGCAGCGCGAGCGAATAAGTGCACTGTGTGACGAGATATTCGGCTCCAGGAAGCCCATGCTTGCGCTTGTGGCACAACCTCCGCTGGAGGGCAGGCTGCTTGCCGAGGTGACATATATTGAGCCAGAGTGTCGAGCAGAGTATTACGATGACTACATCGTGGTGGAGCATGACCAGCTCTTCACCCGAGGTCTGTACTCCTCGCTTGAGGAGAGCATCGAGCAGCAGTCGGATGATATTTTCCTGCGACTGGGGCAGATTCTCCATCACGAGGGTTTTGCCATAGACGACATCGTGCGCCAATGGAACTACATTGAGCATATTACCCACATCTCGGCACAGGGTCAGAACTATCAGCAATTCAACGACTCGCGCAGCCACTTCTACGGCCGTGTGGAGTGGCAAAACGGCTACCCCGCAGCAACGGGCATAGGTGCCAGCCATGGAGGTGTGGTGGTTGTGGTGGATGCCACAAGGCAGAGCGGGCAGCACAGCCGCGCCATAGACAACCCCCTGCAACTCTCGGCCCACAGCTATTCGCAGCAGGTACTCATCGAGGGTCGCGCGCAGCGCAAGACCACACCCAAGTTTGAGCGTGCCCGCTGGGTGGAGGATAGGTCGTCGGGCATGATTTATGTGTCGGGCACGGCCGCCATACGTGGCGAGGAGAGCATAGGCGAGGATGCTGTGCAGCAGGGTGTGATGACGATAGAAAACATCGCACACCTGATTTCGACAGAGAATCAGCTGCGCCACGCAGTTCCCACCCCCGGGGAGCGTAGTCACGAGATTATGCGCATATATGTTAAAAACCGCAGCGACTGGCAGTCGGTGAAGGCGTGGCTGGAGCAGAACTGCACATGCCAGCAGATAATCCCCGTCGAGGCAGACATCTGCCGTGAGGAGTTGCTGCTGGAGATTGAGACCATTGCAAAATAAATAAATCGTTGTATTATGAGATACGCAATCACACTATTACTCCTTGTGCTGTGCCACATGTCGGCATGGGGACAGCTTTCGCAAGAGCAGGCCGAGCAGTTGCGCCTGAAGGCCGAACTTGACTACATGAATGTGGAGTCGGTACGTAGTGCTTATGCTGATTTCTGTAAAAGCAGCAGCTACGATAAGGCTCACTATGGCGAGAAGCTACAACAACTTGAGCAGGTGGCAAAACTCGGTGATGCCGCCTCGCAGCGCAAGGCTGTGGAGCTCAAGCGTGAGATTCTGCTCTCCAATCCGCTGCTCGACGATGCCAAAATAATCGTGGGCCGATACCACATAGGCAACTCGGCTCGCAAGGTGATGGCTCCCGCGCTGGGTACGCAGGCAAACAACTGGTCAAACCAGGGTTCGGCAGCACGCAGTGGTTTTGATGCCGAAATTGCGGAGCTTACAAACATTCGTGGCGACATTCAGAGCCGCACAATATTCAAGCCCTCGGTAAGCACCTGCGTGACAGACCTTCTGCTGCATTGGGATGGCGAGCGCATACTCTTCACCGCTGCCGACGAGAAGCAACGCTGGGGCGTATATGAGGTAAACCGTGACGGTACAAACCACCACAAGGTTATCCACAGCGATGAGCCCGACCTGGAGTTCTTCGATGGTGCATACATGCCCAGCGGGCGCATCATCGCCATGTCGAACATCGGCTATCAGGGTGTGCCATGCGTAAACGGCAGCGACCAGGTGGGTAACATGATTGCCTACGAGCCTGCAACGCGTGCCATGCGCCGCATGACCTTCGACCAGGATGCCAACTGGCATCCACGTGTGATGAACAACGGTCGTCTGATGTACGTCAGATGGGAATATACCGACCTTACGCACTACTACTCGCGCTTTGTCATGCACGCCAACCCCGACGGCACCGAAACCAAGGCTCTGTATGGTAGCGGAGGATGGTTTCCAAACTCCATATTCGACATCCAGCCCCTGCCCGGAGGTGTGAACACCTTTGTGGGCATCATATCGGGACACCACGGCATAGCACGCTCGGGACGTCTTATTCTGTTCGACCCCTCGAAGGGCCGCAAGGAGACCAAGGGTATGATTCAGGAGATGCCATTCTCGAAGCGTGAAATTGTGCCCCTGATTAAGGATGAGCTGGTGAACGGTGTGTGGCCACAGTTCATCAAGCCATACCCCATCGATGACAAATACTTCCTCGTAACAGCCAAGCTCACACCCGAATCACTCTGGGGCATATACCTGGTGGATGTGTACGACAACATGACACTTGTGGCGGAGTATGAGGGTGAGGGACTGATAAACCCCATCCTTGTAAGCAAACGCCCCACACCACCAATTATCCCCGACCGCATAAAGCCTCAGGAGAAGGAGGCAACCGTATTCATTCAGGACATATATCAGGGCGAAGGTCTGCCCGGAGTGCCTGTGGGCGAGGTGAAGAAGTTGCGAGTGTTCGCATACGAGTACACCTACGTGAACTCCGAGTCAGACCATATTGCACAGGGCATACAGAGCGGCTGGGACCTGAAGCGTAACCTCGGCGAGGTGGATGTTGAGCCCGATGGCTCGGCCATGTTCACCATACCTGCAAACACCCCCGTGTCGTTCCAACCTCTTGACAGCGAGGGACGTGCCTTGCAGTGGATGCGCAGCTGGGTTACGGGCATGCCTGGCGAGGTGTTGTCATGCGTAGGATGTCACGAGGACCAGAACTCTATGCCAATAGCAAAGCGTGCCATGGCTTCGGCCAAGGCCCCCGCAAAGTTGCAGACACCCGAAGGTGGCGTGCGCTCGTTCACCTTCGACCTCGAGATTCAGCCTATACTCGACCGCAACTGCATAGCGTGCCACAATGTCGGCGGCGTACGCCCCGACCTCTCGGCAACAAAGGTTATAGAGGACTACGATGGCAACGTAGGTACATACTCACGCCCCTCACGCAAGGGACAGTCAGGTCGCCTGGATATGTCGCAGGCATATCTCAGCCTGCACCCCTATGTGAATCGTCAGGGTCCCGAGGCCGACATCTACGTGATGAAGCCCTACGAGTATCACGCCTCAACGAGCGAGCTGGTGCGCCTGCTCAAGGCGGGTCACCACGGCGTGGAGCTTACCGACAAGGAGTGGCGCACGATATACACATGGATTGACTTCAACGCCCCCTGCCACGGACGTTTCACCTACAATAAGGTGTGGTACTGCCCTACCGACCAATACTCACGCCGCATAGAGCTTGCAAACAAGTACGCCAACGGCGCAGGTGTGGAGTGGAAGAAGGAGCTTGAGGATTATGCCGCATGGATGAAGTCCAACCCCGTGCCGGCACCCATACGCAAGCCTGTGAAACCCACGAAGTACAAGGGTGTGCAGAGCCGCCACTTCCCACTGAGCGACAATCAGGCTAAAGCCATGGTTGAGCAGCTGGGCGAGAGCCGCCGCAAGGTGGAGATTGCTCCAGGTGTGGAGATTGAGTTTGTACGCATCCCCGCGGGCGAGTTCGTCATGGGTAACAACAAGGGCCGAGGCTCGGCTCCCGCCACGGTGGTGAAGATTCAACGTCCGTTCTGGATGTCTACAACCGAGATTACAAACCGCCAGTACAATGTGTTTGACCCTACACACGACAGCCGCTTCACGGCGCAGTTCTGGAAGGACCACGTAGGTCCGGGCTACGCTGCAAACCGTCCATCGCAGCCCGTTACCCGAATTTCGTGGAACGAGGCAATGGCATTCTGCAACCACGTGAGCGAGCGCACGAACCTTCGCATAACACTCCCAACCGAAGCACAATGGGAGTGGGCATGCCGCGCAGGCAGCGGTGAGGAGTTCTGGTATGGTGCAATGGGTAGCGACTTCTCAAAGTATGAGAACCTTGCCGACCAGTCGCTGCGCAAGATGGCTGTGTCGGGCGTGGATCCTCGACCCGTGGGTCAGAACACATGGATATACAAGTACTACACATTCATGCCTCGCGAGGACAGCATAAACGATGGCACGATGACCATTGCCGATGTGGCTCAATACGCTCCAAATGCGTGGGGCCTGCACGACATGCACGGCAACGTGGCGGAGTTCACCCGCTCGACATTCAAGCCCTACCCCTACAAGGGCGAGAAGAGTGACGGCAACGAGAAGGTTGCTCGTGGCGGAGCGTGGAACACACCTCCAAAGCGTGCTACGGCATATTGCCGCGAGTCGTACCTAAAGTGGCAACCGGCCAACAATGTAGGTTTCCGCATAGTCATTGAGGAGGAGTAACCACAACAAAGGGACTGTCCAACAAGTTTAATGGACAGTCCCTTTATTATTCAGAAGTTGTATAACAAGAGGGATTTTAAGGCTTGCGAAGCCAAAAAAAGCGGAGTTTACTGAGTGTAAATGAGCATTTTGAGGGCGAGTATAAGGTTGCGTTTAAGCGAGAGCAGAGGGTGCTTGCACACTTTGCCGAGCATAGCAACCAAAAGGAACTTAACGCAAAAATCACCTTGTTAGACAGCTTCTTTGATATACTTGTCATCCACACACCCTACAACGACAGCACATATTCTGCCAAATCGTTGAGTTCAGACTCGGTGACATCGCCATGAGGGCCATGCACCTTGAGCATCTCCTGTATCGTTACAGAGCGACCATCGTAGAGGTATGGAGCCGTGCGCCAGCACTCATTGAGGTGTGTCACATCCATCTTGCGCCCCTTGTCAGCGCCCTCGGTCCACGCCACATCGTACTGCCCAAAGTCGGAGTAATACTTACCCGAGTGGCACTCGGCACATGAACGGTCAAAAATCTTCTTGCCTCGCCTTGCCGCAGCCGAGAACTTACCCTTGACAAGATAGGGGCTTGGCAGAGGCTTCTGCGCCTTCAGGTACTCATCCATAGCCTGATAGACCTTCTCATCAACACCAGCAGCAAAGAGGATATACCTCACACCCGAGCGCACCGCAGTCTCGGCATTGGCTCGGATACCCGTAACCATACATGGAGCAGTCTGATGCGAGAGCAGGAGCGACTTCGTGTTCTTGGGGTTACCCATGCCATCGTTCATCAAATCCCAATTAAGACCATCTACTCGGCCATCGTTGGGGTGACACGTAGCACAACTCTGCCACATCTGATAGCAGAGCGTGGCATCGTGGAAGTACATATCGCCACGCCCCACCGTGGTGGATGAGAGCGATGTGCCGAGGCTCTGGAGCTGTACGTTGCGCTCCTTGCCCGAGATGACTGCAATCTGACCTGTATAGTAATTTGTTGCGTAAATCTTATCCTTCACAGCCACAACCGAGCGTACACCCTTACCCTTTGTGGATACGAAGTCACGTATGCCGTAGAGGAATCCCGCATCGTTGGGGATGTTCTCCCAGCCATCCAGCGAAGGTGTCACCTTCTCACCCGCCTGCGCACGTGTAATCCTTGCGTGCAGAGCCTCACGGTCGATGAGAACAACCTCCTGGCTACCTGCCGCCGCAACCACAACCTCGCCATTGTCGGGCGTAACGCACACTCCCCATGGGTTTGCCGCACCTCGCTGCGGAGTGTCAAGCAGAACGGTTGTAAGCAGCTGCTTCTTGCGCAGGTCTATAATCGACAACGCATTTGTCACCATCCAGCCACGGTCAAGCTGCGAAGTGGGCAGCTGATAACGCGACAACAGGTGGGTAACATAGGCGTAGTCGCCCTCGGCATCCTTCGCCACAGCCTTCACATCGGTAGAGCCGTTGGGCAGGATTATGCGCTCCACGACCTTATGCGAGGCAACATCCACCACATCGAGCTGTGCCGCCACACACTCCTCGGTGGCAGCCATCTCGGGCATGTTGTTAGCCACAAGCAAATAGGCATCATCACCAAATGAGACCATATCGACCGGCTCACGTCCGACCTTGACCACAGACCTCTTCTCTCCGGTTGCAGCATCAACCTCCCACAGTTCACCTGCGAAACGCTGCGCGACCCACAGCGAGCCGCTCGCAGCGAGATACTCCACCGCCGAGGGTGTAGCTCCGCTTGCCACCTTACGCCTCACCGCAAAACGCTCGCCATCAACAAGATACAGCCAGCCCATATTACCCTCGCATGCGACCCACATATCACCGCTGGGTAGCAGCGCGAGGTCGGTAGCCGGCGTAGCAAGATTCAACGTCTTGACTATCTGCGAGGCATCGGCCGAGAGCTTTGCCAACTGCTTGGCAGCTCGGTTAGCCACAACTAACTCATCGCCAACGGCAAAAATCCTATCTGCCGCAAACATCGTCTTGGTAGATTTACCCGCCATGTTCAGCACCACAGCAGATAGAAGCAATACTATTACAAACAGGCGTTTCATTTCTTCTGCGTTTTTTGATATTCTACAAGCAGACGTATATTCTCCTTATCGCGCTCACGCTCTATTTTGCGCTTGTTGTCGTAGTAGTCATAGAAGGCATGCTCCTCCTTTGTCCAGATGTTGCTCTCACGATAATCGCCCACAAAAGGTACCAGCAAATCCAACCACAACGCAACATGATGAATCTCCTCCTTCGACACCTTTGTGCCGCCATGACCATTCTCCAGACGCTTGATAAGGTTGCTTGTGGCAGCACCCGCATGATATGGCTTGAGAATGGTAGGCTCCGACATGGCGTCAATCCAGTTCACCTCGGGGTGGTAAGGTTTGGCGGTTATGGTCCACACTCTATCAAGCTCAGGCTTGGTGTGAGTAAGGTGGATATACGATTCAGCATAAAGACGCTTACTCTCATAATCAAACTGCTTCAAGTCGCCCTTGAGGCTCAACTTATGCTTCACGCCATCGTGGCACGAGATGCAGTGCTTGTCCCAAATTGGCTGCACCTCCTTCATATATGAGAAGTTACGCACACCCAGCTCGCTCTCGGGCTGCAAATCCTGAATGCCCGCCTTCATGGCCATCGACATGCCATACTGCGACATGGGGACTACGTTCTTATGCTCGTGGCAGCCCACACAGCTCTGCGTTTCACCCGGTTGCAGGGTTGACCAGCTGCGCATGGTCTGCACAACATAACCCTTCTCATCCAGGGCCTGGAAGTAGAGAGGCTTGCGTGCAGGCACACGGAAGAATGCCGAGCCATCCTCATGCACATCCACAACGCCCCAAATCTTCTTCAAGTCCCACGCCGTGCGGCCTACGCCCGGAGGTGTGCCGACCATGGCTCCACCGCCAAGACCACCACCTGCGGCCTTGCCTACGGTAGCGGCACGGAACTCAATCTCAACAACACGCAACTTCTTTATCGTGCCTGGCTTCACACCCTCCATAGAGCGGCCCTCATATACATTCTGCATATAATAGACGCCATCCTCACGGGTGTAATCAACCGTAGAGGCCTTCATGAAAGGTCTTTCGCGTGGTGCTACAAGCGTGGCGTGGTTGCACGATGTCTTTCCATCGGCAACAAGCAACTCGCGCTCGCCATCCACATTCATCCAATAGATGCCAAACGTCATGGCATTGCGGCCAAGCACATTGCCTATATCGTAGCCCAGCGGGCTATATGACACAAGGAACTCGCGC
Source organism: Alistipes sp. (assembly GCA_017421945.1). Classification (GTDB taxonomy): domain Bacteria; phylum Bacteroidota; class Bacteroidia; order Bacteroidales; family Rikenellaceae; genus Alistipes. The sequence goes on from JAFOHD010000008.1 coordinate 13,786, forward strand.
TCATTCAGGGGCTCGGGATACATAAACTGCTCACCCGACTGACCATAAGCATCCACCTTGACAGCGGCGGGTTTACGCATAGGTGCTACAAACATAACACCTTCGTTCTCGTCTCGGCCCGCCTCGGGGTCGATGATACCCAGCTTGCCGTGCTGCGGAGTGTGGTGACCGATGAAGGTGGCCATAACCTTGCGGGTGCCAGGAATCTGCTTGGTATGCACCACCGTGGTGGGGAACCAGCTGTTCATGCCGTAGTACTCGGCCTGACCCGTACCATCGGCATTCATCTGAAACAGAGGCTGTGTCCATATCTGACCACGGTCGCTGTAATCCCAGCGAGTGTAAACCACGCGGCCATCGTCGAGAAGCGTAGGTGTGGTGGTATGCACCTGGTCAAAACCTATCTGACGCATAAAACGACCCTCGCGGTCGCACATATACATGTTCGACACCTCGGTATAGAAACAGTCGGAAGCACCGCCGCAACGGGTTGAGTTGAAGAGGATATTATCGTCGGGCAGGTAGATACCCTCAAAGTCGGCATTGCCCAGACCGAAGGTAATCTGCCTAACACTTCCATCCTTGAGGTTCATCTCGTAGAGGTGGTAGTCGTCCTCCTTGGGAGACTTCTTCCACGCAAACAGCAGATGCTCGCCATCGAAGTGAAGGTCGAGGTCGCGGAATCCGCCATCCTCGTCCTCAAGTAGGCACTCCTCCTTGCCCCAGATGCCATTCATCTTCATGCGGCACAATGCTCCGCCGGGGAAGAAGTTGAACTCCTGACGGGCATCCGACAAACCCTCGGTATAGGCATAGAAAGATGGACGCAGAGGGCGCAGCTTGGTGTAGAGAATCTCGGGAGAGTCCTTCACAAACTCCTTAAGGCGTCGCTCACGACGCTGCTCGCACACCTTCAGGTAGGCACGCATACCCTTCTTAACGTCGGTATAATCAGCCCGCACACCGTGCTTGGAGAGTCGCTGGTTGATTCCGTCAAGCAAAGACTTCTGCCACAGCCACTCGTGCGGGTCCTCCTTCTTGCCATCCTGTAACCACCAGTCATAAAAGAGAGGGAAACTCTTGGTGAGCTTGGAGTGATGCTGCGTAAGTCGGCGATGAACCTGTGCGACAGTGGCTCCCTCCTTACGATATTGCAACACGTCATCCAACGACTTCTGCATCTGGGTAATAAAGCCATTCACAGCCTCGGGATCTCCCTCAAAATCCTTTGCCTGAAATGATACGAGCGTGAGCAGAACACACATCGCACCGCACCATTTTACGATTGATAAAAAGCTCTTTTTTCTCATATCGCACAACATTTTATTGTTCTTTAGCAAATATACGGATTTATTATGAAAGATTTTTGCTTGAGATAATAAAATTTATATTCCCAACAGTAATTTTTCAGTAGAACATGCGCTTCACATCCTCACAACAAAAAAACCCGCTCCACAACAATGGAACGGGTTACAGTAATATAACGTTCTTTGCGCTTGGCGAATCCTACACCGAGCTTGCCCTAGACGGCACAAGCCTTGCAGCACCGCATACGCGGCAAATTACATCTTCTTACCTACGTTGGTCTTCTTTGCTACAGGAGCAGCCTTTGCCTTAGCAGCGGTTGCCTTTGGAGCCTTAGGAGCCTTCGTCTTCTTCTCTGCAACTACGGTTGCATCCTCAACAGAGTCTGTTGACTTCTTACGTGAACGGCGTGTCTTTGGCTTAGCAACCTCCTCTGTTGAAGGCATCTTGCCAAATGTGTAAGCCTCGTTGAAATCAACGAACTCGATGATGCACATATCAGCTGCATCGCCAAGACGGAAACCAGTCTTGAGGATACGTGTGTAGCCACCTGGACGCTCCATAATCTTAGGAGCGATTGTGCGGAAGAGCTCAGTAACTGCCTCCTTCTGCTTGAGGTAAGAGAATACTACACGACGTGAGTGAGTAGAATCCTCCTTTGACTTTGTTACCAAAGGCTCAACGAACTTCTGAACTGCCTTTGCCTTCGCAACAGTAGTC
>JAFOHD010000048.1 GCA_017421945.1 Alistipes sp.
CAACTGACCGATGAACTTATCGCTGAAGCCCATACGCTTGGCCTCCTTCAGCACCTCCACATTGCCCACATTTGCAGCAACAACCTTCTCCATCTCCACGATGTTCTTGAACTTCTCAAGGAACAACATGTCAATCTTGGTGTGGTTGTAGATGATGAGCAAATCAACCCCCAGACGAATAAGCTGTGCGATGGCATAGATGCGGTCATCGGTACCCTTGCGGATATAATCCAGCAGGGCATCGGTCTTCCAGTAGTCGAACTTCTTATTGTGAATGTGGCACACACCTGTCTCCAGCGAGCGCACCGACTTCAGGATACCCTCCTCGATAGTGCGACCAATGCTCATGACCTCTCCCGTAGCCTTCATCTGTGTACCCAACTCATTCGACGCATCGCTAAACTTATCGAATGGGAAACGGGCAACCTTCAGCACCACATAGTCAAGTGCCGGCTCGAAACATGCTGGGCGATCTGCAATCATAATCTCATCCAGCGTAAGTCCCACAGCAATCTTGGCAGTCACACGCGCAATGGGGAAACCACTCGCCTTTGATGCCAGGGCTGATGAACGTGACACACGAGGATTCACCTCGATGATGTAGTATTGGAACGAGAGTGGGTCGAGTGCGAACTGCACGTTGCAACCTCCCTCAATCTTCAATGCACGGATAATCTTGAGTGCGCTGTTACGCAGGAGCTGATACTCCTTGTCGGTGAGAGTCTGTGCAGGAGCTATAACCATAGAGTCACCCGTATGGATACCCACAGGGTCGATGTTCTCCATGCTACAAATTGCGATTGCGGTGTCGTTCTTGTCGCGCATCACCTCAAACTCAATCTCCTTGTAGCCCTTGATGCTCTTCTCAACCAGCACCTGATGCACAGGCGAGAGTACCAATGCGTTGCGCATAATCTCGCGCAGCTCCTCCTCATTGTCGGCAAAACCGCCACCTGTTCCGCCCAACGTAAATGCCGGACGCAACACCACGGGATAGCCAATCTCCTCGGCAGCCTTGACACCATCTTCCATCGAGTTCACCACAACCGAAGGCAACACCGGCTCACCAATGCGCACACACAACTCCTTGAAGAGCTCACGGTCCTCGGCCTCCTCAATAGAGTTGAACGATGTACCCAGAATCTCAACATGGCACTCATCCAGTATGCCCTTCTTTGCAAGCTGCACTGCCAGATTAAGACCTGTCTGACCACCCAAACCTGGAACGATGGCATCTGGACGCTCATAGCGCACAATCTTTGCCACATACTCCAGCGTCAAAGGCTCCATGTAAACCTTGTCGGCAATGTTTGTATCGGTCATAATGGTTGCTGGGTTTGAGTTCACCAAGATAACCTCATAACCCTCCTCCTTCAATGCCAGACACGCCTGTGTTCCTGCATAGTCGAACTCCGCCGCCTGACCAATGACAATCGGACCTGAGCCGATTACCATCACTTTCTTTATATCTGTTCTTTTAGGCATTTTGATACTCCTCCATCAGTTTAATGAATTTATCGAAAAGATATGTGCTGTCCTGTGGACCTGGAGCACTCTCGGGGTGGAACTGAACGGCAAACACCTTGTCGGCCTTGCACTCAATACCCTCCACAGAGCCATCCAACACATTCTCGTGTGTAACACTCAGCGCTGTATTCTTCAACGACTCTGCATCCACAGCGTAACTATGATTCTGCGCAGTCATATCAACACGACCGCTCTCCAGACATCTTACCGCCGAGCCACCGTGATGACCACACTTCATCTTCTGCACCTTTGCGCCGTAAGCCAGAGCAATAAGTTCCATACCGAGCGAAATGCCGATAAGCGGAATCTCACCCTTCACCGACTTAATCAACTCAATAACCTCGGGCAGAGCCTCAGGGTTGCCAGGGCCGTTTGAGATGAGGATTGCATCGGGATTAAATGCCTTAATCTCCTCCAGAGTGGTGTTGTAAGGCACGATTGTCACATTGCAGCCACGACTATTAAACTGACGGATGATGTTATTCTTGATTCCGCAATCAACCGCAACAACGTCATACTTATGGTTTGCCGTACGCGAGAACCAACGCTTGCGGCAGCTCACCTTCTGCACCTGAGCCGTAGGCAGCGGGGTAGTGCGAATCAACTCCAACGCCTGCTCCTTTGTGGTGTCAATGTTCACGATAGCTGCACGCTGCGAACCCTCGTCGCGGATGATACGCACAATCTGGCGTGTATCCACACCCGCAACACATGGGATACCCTGCTCCTCCAAAGTCTCCGAGAAGGTCTTGGTGTAACGGAAGTTGCTTGGGCTCTCATTGCACTCACGCACAACCATACCGCCAATCTGTGGCACCTTTGCCTCAAAGTCCTCGTCGGTAATACCGTAGTTACCAATCAAAGGATAAGCCATCACCACAATCTGGTCAATGTTGGAAGGATCAGAGAGAATCTCCTGATATCCCACCACCGAAGTATTGAAAACGATTTCACACACTCGCTCGACATTGGCACCATAACCATAGCCGAGGAACTCCGCACCGTTCTCAAGAACTAACTTTTTTGTAAATGGTTTCATTCCTAAAAATTTTATATGTTTTTGTCTTATCTTTCGTATACAATCTTGCCATCAACCATTGTCAGGCAGCACTCACCCTGCAACTGCCACCCCTCAAATGGGGTACTCTTGCCCTTTGAGAGAAATTTTTGTGGTTCAACGGTCCACTTCTTCTCAAGGTCAAACACTGCTATATCGGCAGCCTCACCCTCGCAGAGACCACCGCCCAGGCCGAAAATACGGCGTGGAGCCTCGGCAAGCACATCAATCGCTTTCTCGAGCGTAATCACTCCCTCCAGCACAAGTTTCGTATAGACTACGGCAAACGATGTCTCCAGACCTACTACACCCATGGCACTGCGCTCCAATCCGCGCGACTTCTCCTCGGCTGTGTGAGGTGCATGGTCGGTAGCCACGACATCGATAGTTCCATCCTTAAGGCCCTCCACCAAAGCATCACGGTCAGCAGCCGAGCGGATGGGAGGATTCATCTTAAAGCGGCCCTCTTCCTTTAGGTCCATATCGCACATCGTAAGGTAGTGGGGACCTGTCTCGCAAGTAATCTTAACTCCTCGCTTTTTGGCATCACGAATCAGCGCAACACTCTCCTTGGTTGAAATGTGGCATACATGATAGCGACAACCAGCCTCTGCGGCAAGTGCTATATCACGCTCAATCTGCGCCCACTCGCTCTCAGAACATATACCTCGGTGACCATTCAAGCGAGCATACTCGCCATCGTGGATATATCCTCCACGCAACAAATCGTTCACCTCGCAGTGTGCCGCTATGATACAATCGTTATCTGCCGCTGCCTTCATCGCAGCCTTCATCACCTGTTCGCTCTGCACACCCGAACCATCGTCCGAGAAGCCCGCCACATAAGGTCTCAACGCTGCGAAATCGACCAGCTCATCACCCATGCGACGCTCGGTGATTGTTGCGTAGGGCAACACCTTAACCACAGCATCACGCTCAATGATGTCCAACTGCTGCTGCAAATGCTCCATGTTATCGGGTGCAGGTGAAAGATTTGGCATTGAGCAGACGGTTGTAAAGCCGCCATGCGCAGCCGCAGCCGTACCTGTTGCAATGGTCTCCTTGGCCGACAGACCTGGCTCACGCAGGTGAACATGCAAATCCACCAAACCACTGCAAACTATCTTGCCAGAGCAATCCACGACCATATCATCGGGGTGAACTTCCACATTTTCGGCCACAAGAGCAATCTTGCCATCAGCCACCACCACATCCAGCTTTTGCTGCTGACCTTTGCACACCACGGTGCCTCCCTTAAGAATTATTCGCTGCTTCATATTTATTCACAAAAAAGGCGACCAAACAGTCGCCCATATCTAACATAAATAAACAGTTGTAACATCATGATTACCAGTAGTTCCAACAATCGAAAAACAAACACTCCAGCACTGCGTTTCGGCATCATGCTGCGCCCAAGCCTGTGATATCGCATTTCGATGAGACATACTACATTATTATTTCCTGCAAAGGTAGGAAAAATATTTCATTTTCGAACATTTCTCGCACCATTTTTTCTCGCTTTATCTATTTTTTATCTAAAACACCACCCTCACACCAATTTGCATACGCCAGCGCGACAACAAATCATCGGTTGTGAGTTTGGCGTCGGTGAATTTATACACTGCAACACCATCCTTCTGCGAGGTAATCGTAACAGGCTGCAATCTCAAACCCGACACGTTATAATAGGTACCCCAATCGCGACACAGCAGGTTGCCAAAGTTCATCACATCAAGCGACAACTCCACCTTGCGCGACGACTTCTGGCTAAAATAAAAGCCGTGCGCCAAGTGCAGGTCAATGGTATGCTCGGCGGGCGTCTGCATAGCGTTACGCTCGGCAAATTCCCCTCTGTGCGAAGAGAGGTAATCACTGCTTTCAATATATTCGTTCCATTTCTGCATTGAGCCCTCATCTGCAAAATTCATACGCTGCATCTCCTCCTGCGTTGGTATATACATAGGCGTTGAACCATACGCGCCATCGCCATTGAAATCCACCGTTTCACCGAAGCACAGCGAGTAACGCTGACCCGAATTTACCTGATAAACAACGCCTGCGCTCAACTCCATTAGTTTTGCGTAACGCTTGCGGTAGGTCACGGCCAGCGAGAATTTATGTGGCACATCAAACGCCGAGAATGTCAGTTCAGGCGAGTTCAAATCGACAGCGTAGGTTCTGTTCCAATTTGACGATGAGGATGTCGAAGGCACATCACACACCGAGTAGGCATGACCAAAGATGTAAGATGCCGCAACCGACAAACCCCACTTAAAATCCTTTGACACACTCGCCGACAGCGAATAGGTGTAACCCTTCGATGTGTTATCCAGATAATATATTGCCGAATAATCCGACACCTCACTCTTATAAGCAGGCACAGCACCCGCAGCAGCACTTCCGCCCACCGAAGGCACAGCATACACACTGCCACCCGTACGCTCCACCGCCAGGTTGCGGAACACGGCATTGTGAAGAGTCTTGGTGTACAAAACTCCCACCTGTGTACGCCATCCGCCACGCATATGCGCCGACACCGACACATTGGCCTTAAGATTCTGCGGATAGCGGAACTCATCATTCATTGCATTGAGCATAAAGCGAGTGTTTGACTCCGTCGTAGGCGAGGGTTTCACTGTAAATGCGGGAACATCAGCCCCCGTCAGGCGCACACCCTTCTGCTCAACTCCCGTATTTGAGTAGTTATTCACAATCCACACAAAGGGCACCTGTCCGGTAAAGACTCCTGCGCCACCCTCCACAGCAAGGCGACCCCAATCGTAATCGCAAGCCCAATCAACACCCACACGTGGCGAGAGCAACAACTGTGCACGAGGCACATCTCCTATGCGCACACCATGCTTCTCAGCTATCGTGCTTGAGTTGAAACTCTTGTTCGGTGTTGGGCGATTAAAAATCAGGGGTAGGGTAGCCCGCACACCATAGCTAAGCTGCAAACCACGCCCCAGCGACCATCTGTCCTGCAAATATACATTCAACTCGGCAGCATGGAATTTCGGGCCCCATGTAGTGGAGCCAGCGACCACAGGGTCGGTGTAATTGTATTCATATATCGCAGCCTTATCCCGCTCAAAATCCTCCACCGAATTATAGGTGTATGTTCCGTACGCGTTTGCCAGATAACGATTGTGGATATTATATAGTTCGTGGTGCATACCAACCGTTATGGTGTGCGCCCCACGGTCAATCATCACATCGTCGGTAAGTGTCAGTACGCTCTGTTTAAGGGCATTCACACCGGCATAACGATTATTTCCTATATTGAGTGTCACGCCACCCGTTGTACCCGTATTCTTAATTATCACACTCGGCAACAAACCCTCGACATCGGGCGAGCGACCATCCTCCACCTTGGAGAACCCCACACGCAGCGAATTATGCACCCCATCCGAGAGGCGCGACTCCAGCGAGAGAGCAAGGTGATGCGCCGTGCTGTAATTGGCATAACCCGAGCCACAGAACGTAAACGACGAGAGCGAGTTGGCATACTCCTCGGCACGGGCATCAAGATAACTGTAACTTGCAGTCATGCGATTGCGTTCGTTTATATGCCACTCAAGGTTTGCGAGCAACGAACCCGAGCGTTGCTCCACATCACGTCGGCCCACGCCTCCACCGTTGTAGCCCGTCAAAGCCTTATACCTCTGAGCCACACGCTCCAATTCCTGCCCATTCAACGCGACACCATCATATCCCAGGAAGTAAGATGAAGGGCTGCGATCAAGATTCAACTCTCCACTCACAAAGAAAAAGAGCTTATCCTTCACGATAGGGCCACCAAACGTAACACCATAAATCTGCGAGGTCTGGTCCTGAAGTTTCTGCCTCTTAGCCACATCCTTACCAGGTGTTGTGCCGTAGAAATCCTGATTGTTATAATAGGTGTATGCACTACCGCGAAACTCATTCGTTCCCGACTTCGTGATGGCATTAATGGCGCCGCCACCAAAACCACTCATGCGCACATCATACGATGCCACCACAACATCCAACTGCTCGATAGCATCCAGCGACACGGGATTGGCATTCGACAAACCGCCGTTTGTACCCGATGACGAGAGTCCATACATATCGTTGTTGGCAACGCCGTTAATCATAAATGAGTTGTAACGGTTTGACACGCCGCCATACGATACGCCGCCGCCCTTGGTCAGCATAGCCTGCGGTGTGAGTCTCACCACATCATACAGCGAGCGAGAGAGAGTAGGCAACTGTGAAATAAGTTTCTGCGAGAATCGGTTTCCAACCTCACCCGCAGCAACATCACTGCCCGACACAACAACCTCCTTGATGGCAAGATTTTCGCAAAGTTCTATATTCTGCTCTCTGACTTCACCCACACGCAACGACAACGCTCCGACTACAAGGCTTTCATAACCCACATAGCTAACCTCCAGCCTATAATCATCGGCCGGACGCACACCATGCAACGCATATCGTCCCTGCGCATCAGTTGCCACAGCATAAGAACGCCCCGTCTCGGGATGCGACAAAACAACGGTTGCGCCTATCAAAATCTCATTGGAAGAATTTACAACCATACCCCTGAGCGAGGAGGTTGTCACCTGAGCTGTGGCATTACACATGCCCAGCAATAGAAAAAATAAAAATATCAGTCTCTTCATATTCACTCATTTAGGGCATCTATCTACGATGCAAGTTAAACGTTTCGCACTCCACAACCCCTTAGGGTGGGCACAATCGTTGCAAATATAAGAAAAAAATCACTATTTTTGCATCAATACTTTTTGAAAATGGATGCCATAGTACAATTTTTCATAGAGTGGGGTTATTTGGGACTCTTTCTATCAGCTCTCATAGCTGGCAGCATACTCCCATTCAGTTCGGAATTGGTACTCACGGTATTGGTGCAGATGGGCCTAAATCCACTATACTGCCTGATATGGGCAACCATTGGCAACACCATAGGTGGCATGATATGCTATTGGCTGGGCTACTTGGGCAATATGCAATGGATAGAACGGTGGCTCAAGGTCGAGAAGGAGAAGCTCAACAAGGCTGAGCGCTTTGTCCGCAGCTATGGCGCATGGATGGGTCTGTTCAGCGCATTGCCATGGATTGGCGAAGCCATTGTTGTCATGCTCGGACTTATGCGCAGCAACATCTACCATACAACCCTCGCTGTCATGGTGGGCAAGGCCATTCGCTACGCTCTCATCATTCTTGCCGTAGAGGGTGTCACATCCATACTATAAATAAAAGGTAACTCATTTTTCACGCCACAAATCCTCTTTTGGTGCGAAGTTTGAATGATTGTCTGTGAACAAAAGGCAATCTTCAAATTATGAGAAAATTACTGTTTATCATGCTGTCAATGACGGCATTTATCGGAAAAGTCGATGCTCAGCATGTTGGTATCAAGACCAACCTTGTTCATTGGGCATCAGCATCGCCCAACCTAGGCGTGGAGATAGGTTTGGGAAAGCAGACCACTCTCGACATCTCTGGAGGATTCAACCCCTTCACATTCTCTGATGGCAAGAAATGGAAGCACTGGCTCGTTCAGCCTGAGTTCCGCTTCTGGACATGCGAACGCTTCAATGGCCACTTCTTGGGCGTGCACCTCGTTGGCGGCGGGTTCAACATCGGCAACGTGTCGTTCTTTCCCTTCAGCATATGGGAAGGTCTGGACGACTATCGTTATAAGGGACACGCTCTAGGAGGCGGTATTGCCTATGGTTACGCATGGATGCTCGGCAAGCATTGGAATCTTGAGGCAGAAATAGGTGTCGGCTATGCTCACGCATGGTACGACCAGTACCCATGCGCCAAGTGTAGCGATGCCATACTCACCGATGGCGACAAGAACTATTGGGGCATTACCAAGCTCGCCATCTCATTTGTTTACCTATTCTAATATCTTCAGACTATGAAACACATCTACACATTTATGGTCACCGCCTGCCTTATGCTGCTTCTGGGCACACAGGCGCAGGCACAGAAAACCACCACAAACTATGGTCTGATTATCGGGGATATCGCCATGCAACACATCAACAGCCGCATGGAGGTTGATTTCACAATCTTCATCGACGGTGTTAAGATACGCTCCAACCGCTCGTTGCGTATAACTCCCTACATCACCAATGGCGATGAGCTCTTACAACTCCCCGCAGTCATAATAGATGGTCGCCGCCGCCACATTGTTCACGAGCGCAGCAAGAGCGACATGGCGGCATCTGCCGACACCTACATACGTCGTTACAATCATAAAGAGCAGATTATCGACTACCAGACCGATGTAATGTTTGAGCCATGGATGAGCCGCTGTGAGCTTATTCTTCGTGAGGAGTGGACATCATGCCACGACATGCCACTTGCCGAGGCAACCATACCCGTAGCAATGCTTAACGAGCAGGCAACGAAGTCGGCCGATGCTCTGATGGCAACCAAGCAGACCCGAAAGGCGTACATCATGCCACAAAACACCGCGGCAACCGACATCGCCACAATCGACATCCTCTTCCCTGTGAATCGCAGCACCATAAGCGATAGGTACATGGACAACAGCACTCAAATAAGCGCGTTGGGCAACGCCCTCATAAACAACAAAATCAAGGCAATACACCTCACCGGTTACGCCTCACCCGAGGGTCCATATCCATTCAACACCAACCTTGCAAAGAAGCGTGCCGAGGCGGTCAAGAAGCACATATCGGAGAGCAACATCAGTCCCGACATTGAGATTATTGCCCAGGATGCTCCTATTGATTGGTCAGAGCTCAAGTTGTGGCTGGAGAGCAGCCTCCTGACAAACAAGGGTGATATTATAGCCATCATCAACAGCGAGGAAATAAATCCTGCCGACAAAAACAACGTAATCAAGCAGAAGTATGCTGCCGACTACTACTTCATGCTCAAGAATTGGTATCCAAAGTTGCGCAAGACAGCCATCGACATCGACCCTAACGCCCTGACTATGGCTGAGGCGAAGGAGCAGCTCAAGAGCAACCCAAAGAATTTGTCGCTGGAGGATATGTACATGGTTGCAAATTCGCTACAAAAGGGTAGCAAGGAGTGGGAGGATGTCATCAAGACAGCCGTTGAGTTCTACCCACAGTCGGTGGAGGCACGCATCAACGCTGCAAACGTAGCCATGGACCACGGTAACTACCAGCAAGCAGAAAAGTTCCTCAATGGCATCCCTGCAAACAATCCGCAGGCCATGAACTCACGAGGCATAATCGCCATGACGCAGGGCAAACTCCAGGAGGCCATGCAACTCTTCCAGAATGCCGAGAAGGCAGGTGTGAGCGAGGCAACATACAACATCTCGCTCCTGAAAGAGCTGATGGCAGCCGACAAATAATACAATCCAACATGGGGCTGACTAAAATTAGTCGGCCCCAATATTTTAACCATTCCCATCATGAAATATGACCTACGTCAGGCCACCCGTCAATATCTCGTGTTGCTCGCGTTGCTTCTCTGCTCGCTACTGCTCGTGACATGCCTCGACAACGACGACGAGCATTGCAACACCCGTGACTATGGCGAATTTAATCGGCTGAAAACTCACACACAATCCAACTCCGACTCAGCGAGTAGGGTAGAATAAGAAAGGGCTGCGCAACCAATGTTACGCAGCCCTAAATTCTATCTAATCACAATTACTTCACCTTCACACAACGCACCTGCATACCATTACCGCGATACATTGCCTTCTGCGACTGGTAACCGTTGTTCACCGCACGCGTGGTGTTCAGGTCAAAGAACATCGACACCGACTTGTTTCCGCTTGTAGCAGTTGCAGTCCAGTAATAACCTACCCAAGGTGCAGGCACATGCTCATAGCCGTAATTATTAAGGTTTGTCAGCACACCCGTCTCGAAACTGCGGCGACCGGCTCCCGGCATAAACATCCTCACTCCCGTAGTCTTATCCACCAAGTGCCAGCCATACATGTTCTTCACGTCGGCAAGCGCCGCAGCATCCTCTTCCACGTCAATGTCAAATGCCTTAAACGCCTCACCATCAGGCACACGCCAACCACGTGGACATGGGTCGTTCACACTCTTTAGGTCAGCACTCCACAACGCCGCATCGTGCGAGCCATGCAACCAATCGTAATCGTTCTGTGCAGTTCCCAGGATGAAGGTGAATGGGTCATCAATAGCATAACCCATTGAACCGAAGGCATTTTCGCGCACCTCGCCACTCACCATGTCGGCTGTGACATAACGGAACAATTTTGTAGAACCCGTACCCGAATACACTATCTCGTCACGGTTGTCTGTAAATTTATAATCTTTTGGACGCAGGAACGGGTCCTTGCGACCCCACTGGTAATAAAGTCCATAAGATGCGTATATATCATCGGTGTCGGTTGAGCCGTTGCTGTTGTAGCAGGCTCCCAGGTTACGGTCCATAAACACGCCCGACGATGTTGTTATGGCCGAGGTCTCCACGTCGTCGGTGAGCCACAAGTGCCAACTCCAGATGATGTTGTCGTCAGCATCGTAGGCTCCCACAACCGCATTGCCATAGGGCAGGCGTGTGCCTGTCACATTGCCGGCCTCATCCTTGACATCCTCGGCTCCCACATAGAATGTATATGTGCCTGCCTCGGCGTCATAGCTGTCATAATCCACAAGGTAAGTATCCGACTGCCAAATGACATCCACCCTTGCAGGCGTCACCCTTTCCGAAGTCTCACCCTTGTGTGTCACGTCTATGGTATAGCGTGTATGTTTCTGCGAAATCACGTAGCTGTTGGCGTAATCATCCGTAAGGTCGATGCTGTTGTTAAGCAACGACAGGTATGAGGTGATGTGGAGTGTTGAGCCGGCAGCCGTAAATCCCGACACCTTCAACAAGCCATTCTCCTCAATGTCGTTATCCTCCGACGCAAACTCCTTGGGAGCAGAGACCTTCATCGTACACTTTATAAGGTCCACATCCGTCACTTCCCAACCCTCGGGCACATCCACAATCGACATACTCGAGATATTCACAGCCTTGAAAGGCACCTCGATAGTGGCTCCGAGCTGCGACACAATACGACCGGGGAGTTCAAACTCGAACTCATATTCCTCATTAGTTGAGCACGACGACAATGCTGATACACAAAGCATTACAGCCATAGCCGCAACCCACACTCGCTGAAAATAATTTTTCATATTTGATTTCATATCGTTATTCACCTTCAAAATATCTGCAAATATACCAAAAACTTACGACAAAACGCTCTGCAAAGCAAATATTTTTCACATTTTCAATATGTCGCACAACTTTGTCACTGTAAACAAACGAATAGCTGCAAACTTTATTCTGTATGTTGTCATTTTTTTCATCCATATTTGTTTTTTATGTAAATTTTGACTACTTTTGAAAAAGGATATTCTAAAATATGACTAAACGCCTTACATACCCTGTCCTCCGTAGTAATCTGTTTGGGGGGGGGTATTTTGCTGATATTCAGCAAGATAGCACACTTACTGTGTAATCCAAGCAACATATTTCCACTTTTTCACCTCACATCGCGCAATGTGGGGCAGCTGTGTTTTGTCTAATATTTAATTTCAAACTTTACAACTATGAAAAATTACTTACTATCAATTTTAGCTGCGGTAGCTGTTTTATGCACCGCATGTGGAGGAGGTGATGACCCCACAAACGTAGCCGTGACGGGCATTTCGCTCGACAAAAACATGCTTGCGCTGGAGATAGGCGAAAGTGTGATAGTAAATGCTACTGTTGAACCACAAAATGCCACCAACAAAGAGGTTGAGTGGAGCAGCAGCGACACATCGGTTGCAACCATTGATGCTAACGGCGTGGTAACAGGTGTTGGCGCGGGTACAGCAACCATCACCGCCACAGCCAAAGATGGCAGCGGAGTAACCGGAACGGCAAAGGTAACGGTAACGGTAGCAATCCCACCAACATCAGTGACCTTTAACGGCAAAACAGGTCTAACAGAAGAGAATGTATTTCTCACTTGGCACGGAAAAGTTGTGGACTTAAAGGCAACTTTTGAACCCAAGGAAGCATCGCTAAAAACTCTTTTTTGGAATTTAGATGGAGCAACATACGATTGTTCTCCTGTTTGGAACTATGACATTACTGATGATAAAGCAACAATATCGGTTGTAATACCCAAAGATGAACAATATCCACAAGATATTCGCACTACAATATCTGCAAAATTATCAAAAAACTCAATGCCGTTAGCCAAGGCAATCATCGTTTCTCGTTGTTGTTTCAAGGGTTACCTCAGTTTCTCGGAAGGCAATATTTCTAATGAATTTGATGTTTTGCACTTTGGCCCAGAATTTTTTCACGAAAACGAGTATTTCCGCTGGGATGCGACAGGTAACAGACAATTCAAAGATGGCTGGTACTTTGTAGGTTTCTGCCCACCTATTGACAAACCTCTGATATCTTCTTCAGAGTTGTATTATAAAGATAGTTACATCCCTGCTGATGAATATACTCTTACATCTTCTTCAAAAAACATCAAAATTACCAAAATGGGAAATGTATGCTACAAAGTAGAACGCACAGATTGGACCACTTATGAGGATTTCACTTTGACATACACCTGTGGTGAATATGTTTACGACATTCCAGGAAAACTTATCCCATAGGCCGATATTTCTCGCAACAAAAAAACATCCGCTCCAAATGCTTGGGGCGGATGTTTTTGATATTCAACACACTGCTACTTCTTCACAGGCTGCGAGATAGTCTCACGCATCTGTGTGTCGGCCATGATGTTCTTCATCTTGTAGTAATCCATAATACCCAGATTACCGTTGCGGAAAGCCTCGGCCATTGCAAGTGGCACCTCAGCCTCGGCCAGGATAACCTTTGCACGAGCCTCCTGCGCCTTTGCCTTATTCTCCTGCTCCAACGCAACGGCCATAGCACGACGCTCCTCGGCCTTCGCCTGGGCGATGTTCTTGTCGGCATCGGCCTGGTCCATCTGCAACTGCGCACCGATATTCTTACCTACATCAATATCGGCAATATCAATAGACAAAATCTCAAATGCCGTACCGGCATCCAAGCCCTTCTCAAGCACTACGCGTGAGATAGAGTCAGGATTCTCAAGCACAATCTTGTGCGACATAGCCGAACCGATAGACGACACGATACCCTCGCCGACACGCGCCAAAACAGTCTCCTCGCCGGCACCACCGACCAGCTGCTTGATGTTGGCACGCACCGTAACACGCGCCTTGGCAATGAGCTGAATACCATCCTTTGCCACAGCAGCAACGGGTGGGGTATTGATAACCTTTGGATTTACCGACATCTGCACAGCCTCAAACACATCGCGGCCCGCCAAGTCGATAGCCGTTGCCATCTGGAAATTGAGGTTGATATTTGCCTTCTGTGCCGACACCAAAGCGTGTACGACATTGGTCACGTTTCCGCCCGCCAGGTAGTGCGCCTCCAACTCGTTTGCATCGAGCTTCAGACCCGCCTTAGTACCCTCAATCATCGACGATACAATCACTGAAGGTGGCACCCTGCGCCAACGCATGAGGAAGAGCTGCAACAGGTTAATCTTCACACCCGACACCAAAGCCGAGAACCACAATCCCACAGGGATAAAATAGAAAATAATCCAGATGGCAAGCAGCACAAGCAAACCTACCACCACCAAGAATCCAATTTGCACTTCGCTCATAATTATATAGTTTTAATGTTTTACCTAAACCTTTACTTTATATCTTCTTCACCAATACCGTAAAATTCTCGAAACCTACAACCTCGACCTCGCTGCGCTGGTCGATATAAGTGCCGTCAGACTTGGCCTCATACTCCTTGCCAGCAATCTTAACCTTACCCATAGGCGAGAGGCGCGACAGCGCAACACCCTTATCACCCACATTAACCTGCTTGGCAGGCTGCTCGCTGCTCTGGCCATCAATCTTGTCATTCAGCGCAAGACGCTGCCATGTCTTGGCACGCAGCGAGATAACGGTAGCCACCAACGACAATGCCACAACCACAACCATAGTCACAAAGCCCCCAACAATACCGAAGCGGTCAAAACCCAAATATACGGCTGCAACATAGCTCACAACCGACAATATAGTGCCAAACGTAACGCCGGGCAGAAATATCAACTCCACAACAAGGAAGAACACGCCCAATAGCACAAGAAATACAACAAGTCCCATAATCTTTAGTTTTTTTACATTTACTACTCTTCATCATCCTCGGGCTCAGGCTTTATCTCCTGAACCTCAACCGACAACGACGCATCGCACTTCCGTATAGCCTCGGCAACACGCTCCGCCACGGCACGACTCTCAAAGGTGCTGACCAGGAACTTATCCTCCGAGAGCTTCGAGAGCTGACACCCCTCCGCCATTGACGATATAACCTCACGCACCATGTCATCCAAACTTCCACCCGAGATGGCTATGCGGTAGGTTGAGCGCACAACGCCCTCGGCCGAGAGATTGGTCTTTTCACCATCACACCACTCAACAATCTGCGGATTGCGGAAACCCTTCTTCTTCATAATCTCCACCGCCGACTCTGCCTCGCCGCGAGTCTGCAAACCTCCAGCATAGTAGCTAAAGCGACCGTCCTCCAACTGCTCGACATAGAGTGGAGCAGCACCCCTGAACAGCGATGGCTGCTGCTTATACTTGAATGTGCCGAGCAAAATACGATAAATGGTGCCATACTCATATTTCACACAATCAGGAATAGGGTTTGACGCATTGTAAGGGCTGCGGTTATGAAACTCGATAGGCTCGTAATCCACAAACGAGCGTCGCTCAATCTCAAGCGTAGGCATCCTATAATCTATACTTCTCACGTTACGCGCTGCTGTTGAGAGAGAGTCAATCGCCGACGTCAGGTTCAGCATCTTGGCAACATAAATCTCATAATTCAACGCCACGGGCTTCTGCAAACAGTAATCAGCCACATACTCCGACACACATTCATCAATTGTGTTGAGTTTCTGCTGGCGTGCCTCCTGCATCATGGCCTCGGTAAGATTGAGCAAATCCATGCGATTCTCCTTCTCAAGGAAATAGGAATAGACATAGCATTTATGGTCGTATATACTACTCCAGCCATTAGCTATCTTACGCTCAAGAGCAACATTCTCAATCATAATCGAAGACATCTCGGCGTACAACGCCTCAGACTCCGACTCAGTCTGGGCTATTACATACTTGTCATACAGCTGCTTTATCTTGGTGTGGTTGGCAACATAACTGCGCACACATCCGAACATCGCCTGCTCCTGAGCCTGAAGCTCAATAAGCATTTTATAATCCTCGGCATCGAGGCTATTCTTGAAATAAGAGTTGTTATACAACGACCTGGATGCTTGCGACGCACTCGCCTCGCCAATATTACCCACTGATGCAAGCACATAATTTTGCTCCAGAGTATTTATCTGATCAATAAGTTTCACCTTCCTTGCACGCAGGGCATTCATCTGCCCCTCGGCATCCGACAATACGAGCGACAGGGAATCGTTGCGCTGCTGCGACAAGGAATCACGTTCCTCCATACCCTTACGTATCTCGGCACGCAACTCACGAGCAACAGCCATCACAGAATCGGTCTGCACACGCAACTGCTCCTCGCTGCGCAGCAATTGCATATAATCCCTGTTTGTCTCCATGCCCGCAATTCGCGCGGTGACCTCCTGCGCTGAAACCTCAACACAGCAGAGTGCAACAAACACCAAACTTGCAATACAGAATTTTCTTCCTATCATTTCCACCATCTTATAAAAAACAGCTGAATTAATCCAAATATTTCCAAACGCCCAAACAACATCATGAGCGAGAGATTCATCTTTACAATCGCAGGCATCTGCGAGTAGTTATCCATGGTACCAACATCGCCAAAGCCCGGGCCCACATTGCTTATGCAGGCAAGTGCAGCCGAGAAGCCTGTCAACAGGTCACAACCAAACAATGTATTTACAAACGCACCAGCAAGTATCAGCAACAGGAACGTCACTATATACACCATCACGCTGTTGAGCATATCCTGGTCCTGACAGTAGCCATCCACCTTGATACGCATTATAGCATTTGGATGCTGCTGCGACTGCAATTTATTGCGCAACATCTTCAACGCCAGCACCAGACGGTCAATCTTCAATCCACCCGACGTAGAACCCGCACATCCGCACACCAACGAGCAGAACATAAGTATCAGCACCGCAAACGGAGTCCACGTATTGCAATCAGCCGTGGCAAAGCCCGTTGTTGTAATCAACGACGCAGTCTGAAATGCCGCATGACGAAGTGATGAGAAAATGGTGGGGTAGATACCGGCAGCACGCAGGCTGATTGCTATAAACAAGGCCGAAAAGGCAAACACAGCAATGAAGCTGCGCGTAATCTCGGAACGGAAAATATTATTCTGCTTGCGGGTAATGGTTGCATAAATCAATCCAAAATGCATGGCCGACATTAGCATAACAACCATCAATATAAACTCAATTGTGGGTGAGTTAAAGAATCCCACACTCATGTTCTTATTACTGAATCCACACGTACCACATGACGACATTGCATGGCACAATGCATCAAACCAGCACATGCCGGCAAGCTTCAGGGCAATGATTGCCACCACGGTCAAACCAACATATATCGACAAAATCACGCGCACCAGAGTCTGCGTGCGGTAGTTGAAATTATCCTTTGCCAGCGACGAAAGCTCTACATTTGAAAGCATCATCTTGCTCTTGCCAATCGAAGGCAGGATGACCAGGGCAAACATTACAACACCCACACCGCCTATCCAGCACGATGACATGCGCCAGAACTGCAAACCACGAGGCAATGCCTCAATGTCGTTCAGGATGGAGGCTCCCGTGGTGGTAAAGCCCGACACCGACTCAAACCATGCGTTCAGGAGAGTGAACTCACCGCCCCACATCAAATAAGGGAACATACCCACCAAGCTCGACACCACCCAAGCACCCACGACAATACAATACCCCTCCTTTTGCGATATCTGGTCGGTCTTGGATACAAAAATCATCGGGAAGCAACCCATAAGCAACGTGAGCAGCGACGACATGATAAGTGGAGAGTATGCCGAATCAATATTATTGGCATAAGATATGCCTGCCGACAACAGCATGAACGCCGACAGCACCAGCAACACTATTCCAATATATCTTATGACAACACTTATTCGCATAACTTCATCAACAGCTATTTCTTAGAGGCATTGGTCACATTTGCAATCTTCTCTTGCAGTTCCAGCAATTCATCACGGCACTCTGCCTTAGGCTTGAATGGTATCTTATAACGCAACCAATCGCCCAAACTCTTGTTTATTTCGATGATTGGCTTCAAAGCATAAATCATTATGAAATAGTAGAACATGAGTAGTATGACAATCATCACTACAAGCGAGATAAACACTGGCGTTACGGCTCTGTAAGCATTACGACTGAGCTGCTCGGCACGAGGTGAGAGCGAAGCCTGAGCATGCGACATAACACGCATAATGCTGTTGCTTGCCTCATCATACACAGGCACATAGTTTCTGTCATACCATCCTTTACCATTAAACGACAATATTCCATTGGATAGTGTGTCCAGCATGATAAGATTTTCAATCGTACGACTTGTACGCAACTCATGCACCACAGCATGCAGACGCTCGGTGCTCATACGCAACGAATCAAACATCATAACTGCAGACTTCGAAGCCTCATGACGAGCTTGATTGACATGCATCGACAATTCAGCGTAGCGTGCCGAGCACGAATCGGCATAGAGCGTATCACGAAAAACCGCATAATTCACAACCGCTCTGTTGTGCGCCGAGATGGCATCAAGCATATTTCCGGTAAGTTCAATACTGCGACGATTGCTACCCAAGATAACTTCAATATCACCACTCATGTGATTTAGCTCATATAACGACACCAAACCCGAAAAGAAGAGCAATAGAACTATGCTCAAAAAACCTATTGTGACACGTTTGCGGATACCTTTCATAACCAATTTTCTATATGCTTATTTATGCAAATATAGCAATAAAAATTTAATATCACACTTTTCATGTGAATTACATTCACAATTTAGGCTAAAACCTCGGCCAAGACGTCATTATGCTCATCTATCGAGAGCATCCTCACCCGACAGATGCGATTGATAGCGGTCTTGTCATAGGGAGCCTTCACTCGCACGTAGTTGCCCGTATAGCCATACATCATACCACCTCGCATGGTACTCTCGAACAACACCTCCTGCTCGGTGCCAACAGCCTGAGCGCAAAACTCATAGTGTAAAGCATTGCTCAACTCCTCAAGGCGAGCCACGCGTTGTGTTGATATGTACGAGGGTACTTTGTCGGCCATCTCAACGGCCGGCGTTCCGGGACGCTCCGAGAATGGGAATATGTGTAGAAACGAAGGCTTCAGGCCTGCAAGCAAATCGTATGTCTGCCTAAAGTCGGCTTCAGTTTCTCCAGGAAAACCCGTAATCACATCCACTCCGATAAAAGCATCGGGCATGAGCGAGCGAATCTTCTCAATACGGTCGGCGTACTTGGCCGAGGTGTAGCGACGACGCATCATGCCGAGTATCTTATCCGAGCCACTCTGCAATGGGATGTGGAAGTGATGTTGAAATTTAGGTGAGCGGGCACAAAACTCTATTATTTCGTCAGTTATAAGATTTGGTTCGATGGAAGAAATGCGATAACGCTCCACGCCCTCAACCTCATTCAGAGCCTTTAGCAAATCAATAAATTTCTCACCCGTTGTACGACCGAAATCGCCCGTATTGATACCCGTGATGACAATCTCCTTCAGGCCTGACTTTGCCACCTGCTTCGCCTCCTCAACAAGGTCGGCAATAGGCATATTGCGACTTGAGCCACGAGCGTAGTGAATAGTGCAGTAAGCACACTTGTAATCACACCCATCCTGTACCTTCAGAAACGAGCGCGTTCTGTCGCCCGTAGAGAATGCCGCAAAGAAGCGTGTTATCTCCTCGCAATGACAACTATAAACCTCTGCCCGGGCACTTTTCTTCAGCTCAACAACTCGTTTATATAAATCGCCTTTATCGTTGTTACCCAGCACTATATCCACGCCTTCAATCTGCGCAATCTCGTAAGGTTTAAGCTGCGCATAACACCCCGTCACGGCTATTATGGCATCAGGATTGCGACGGTGGAGTTTACGAATCAGGTTACGGCACTTTTTATCGGCATGCTCGGTAACCGAACAGCTATTAATGACACATATATCCGAGGGTTCATTCACACCCACACGCTCAAATCCACCCTCCTCAAATTGACGGGCAAGGGTTGAGATCTCCGAAAAGTTGAGTTTACAACCCAATGTATGAAAACTTACGCGTTGTTTCATTCAACAAAAAGTTATTTTTACCGTGCGAAAATATAAAAACTTTATCGTAATTGAAAAAAGTTTTGACGTAATCCAATAAATAAAGTAAATTTGCGCACGTTTAATAATAGCAAAGACGCTGAATTTGGACTTTTTTACAGACATATTGCAATATCAGTACCTTATGAACGCACTGCTCTCGGCCATATTTGCGGGTATCATGTGCGGCATCGTGGGTACTTACATCGTCTCGCGCCGCATGGTATTCTGGTGTGGCGGCATAACCCACTCCTCGTTTGGAGGCTTGGGCATAGCCATGTATAGCGGCTTCAATCCCATTGCAGGTGCTTTGATTTTCGCCGTCGCATCGGCCCTCGGCATAGAGTGGGCAAACCAGCGAAAAATCATCCGCGAAGACTCTGCCATTGGCATCATGTGGTCGGTAGGCATGGCTGTGGGAGCATTGTTTATGAGCCTCACGCCTGGTTATACGTCGGGGGATTTGACGAGCTACATGTTCGGCAGCATCATCACCGTGAATACACCCGAAGTCATCCTGCTCGGAGCATTTACCACGCTGTGCGTCATAGGTTTTACGCTGTGGTGGCGACCCATAATGTACCTTGCGTTTGACCGTGACTACTCTTCAAGCCAGGGCATAGCAACCCAATACGCATCATACCTGCTGACCATAGTGGTTGCCGTAGCCATCGTGCTTGCCATCAGAATCATGGGTATAGTGCTGCTGCTCTCGCTCTTTACCATACCCAGCGTTACAGCCAACCACCTGACAAAATCCTACCGCAACATGTCACTGCTGGCATCACTCATCGCTGTTGCGGGTGCCCTCATAGGCCTGATTGTAAGCTATAATTGGGAGGTTCCGCCAGGCACTTGCATAATATTTACGCTTTCGGCAATGCTTTTTGCAACAAAAACATTATCTTTGCCGAATATAAAAACGCCATTAAAGAATGAAAACAATTCATAAACTCGTCCTGAAGGCATATTTAGGCCCTTTGGTAATGACATTTTTCATCGTCACGTTCGTACTGATGATGAATTTCGTATGGCGTTTTATCGAGGACCTAACGGGTAAAGGCCTTAGTGCCGACGTCATTATCGAGCTCATATTCTACGCCACAATCAACATGATTCCATTGGGTTTGCCGTTGGCATTGCTCTTGGCGGGAATCATGACCATGGGCAACATGGGTGAGAATTTCGAGTTGCAGGCCATGAAGTCTGCAGGTATGTCGCTTATGCGTATCATGCAACCAATCATCATCGTCACAATATTCATCTCGATAGGCAGTTTCTTCTTGGTGAACAACCTTGTGCCCTATGCTTACAAACGTTCGATGATTATCCTCAGCGACATAAAACGCCAAAAGCAGGTGCTTGAGTTCAAAGACGGCCTCTTCTTCAACGGTATTGACGAGAATATGAGCATCCGCGTTGAACATCAAGACCCCGAAACGGGACTCCTGCACAACGTGCTTATTTACGACAATCGCTCGCAGGGTGGCAACATGACCACAACCATGGCCAACACAGGCTACATACGACTTTCGGATGACAAGAAATTCCTGCTTGTGACACTGTACGATGGCGACAATTACCAATTAACGAGAAATAATCGCTGGTACACAAAGAACTCATTCCGACATGACAAGTTCGATGTTCAGGATATGACAATCCGCATGGAAGGCTTCGACTTCCAGCAGAGCGACAACACCATGATTAACAACTCCCAGGCCAAGAATATAGTCGAGCTGCAGCATGCCATTGACTCACTCGACAAAACCGTGGCCGTGGCCGTGGCTCGCTCATACGACCCATTGCTCAAGGATAACATATTCACAAACGACATGCAGGTTTTGCAGTTGCCCGACTCGTTGCGCAAGGACAAGACCGGCTTCAAGGATGTGAACATTCTTGACTCCATCAACAAGCTGCCTCTGCGCAAACGCTACGAGATATGGAACTCGGCAAGAAACATGGCGCAGAACTGTCGTAACGCCCTCAACTTTGATGAAGGAGCTGCGAAGGAGGGACTGAATCAGCTATACCGCAGCAAGAACGATTGGCACAAAAAGCTGGCTCTGCCTGTTTCGGTTATTATATTTTTCATGATTGGCGCGCCACTTGGAGCAATCATTCGCAAGGGTGGTATGGGTACACCAATCGTCATCTCGGTGGTGTTCTTTGTCATCTACTACGTAATCAGCCTTTCGGGCGAAAAGATGGCCAAGGAGGGCACGTGGGACTCATTCACAGGTATGTGGATATCCTCCTTTATCTTGACACCCATCGCTGTGTACCTCATGATTAAGGCAACCAACGATTCATCGCTCCTTGACACCGACTGGTACGATGCGCAATTCAAGAAGATAAAGAAGAAGCTCGCCCCAATATGGTTACCCGTAGCCAAGCGTATTACATCCACACCGGCATGGCGCAAGATGCGAGCGAAGATTAAACAACGCAGACTAAACAAAGCACAACGATAATGACAGGTAAGAATCTCCGCATAGTATTCATGGGTACGCCCGAATTTGCCGTAGCCTCACTCCGCAAACTCGTGGAGCAGGGTTACAACATCGTCGCCGTGGTAACTACGCCCGACAAGCCCGCAGGCAGAGGACAGAAACTGCACGAGAGCGACGTGAAGGTTGCAGCACGCGAGCTGGGTTTGCCTATCCTGCAACCCGAGAAGTTGCGTGACCCCGAATTCGTAGCGGCAATGCAGGAGTTGAAGCCCGACCTGGGTATCGTCATTGCGTTCCGCATGTTGCCCGAAGTCATTTGGGCCATGCCACGCCTGGGCACATTCAACCTGCACGCATCGCTGCTGCCACAATATCGTGGTGCAGCGCCTATAAATTGGGCCATAATCAACGGCGAGAAGGAGACGGGCATCACAACATTCCTGCTAAACCACGAGATTGACAAGGGCGCAATAGTAGGGCAGTGGAAGGAGCCTATCCTCGCCGAGGATAACATCGGCACAATGTACGACAAGCTGATGACGAAGGGTTGCGACCTCGTGGTTGAGACCGTTGAGAAGATTGCATCGGGTGACTTTACAGCCATTGAGCAGATGCACATCGACGAGGCTACGCTGAAGCCCGCACCAAAGATTTTCAAGGATGATTGCCGCATAGATTGGACATGGGAGGGTGAGCGCATTGTGAATTTCGTGCGTGGTCTGTCGCCATATCCTGCGGCGTGGTCGCCAATGTTTGTGGAGGGCGCGGAGCGTGGCTCGGCAAAGATTTTCGAGGTTAGGTTTGAGCCAAAGCAGCATGGTGGCGAGGTCGGTTCAATCTCTACCGACGGCAAGGAGAGCATCACCGTCAGCTGTGCAGATGGAATTATCCACATCCTCTCGATGCAGATGGCTGGCAAACGCAGAATGAGCAACCACGATTTGTTGCTCGGTTTTAGGGATATTGAGAGTTACTCTTTTAGATAAGAAAAGCGGCTATCAGGCCGCTTTTCTTTATTTGAGGAATCATTTAATCAATCATCATCCGCTCTTACTTCAAACTGCGCTCAATGTAGGAGGTGTAGTCCTTAAGCACGGGGCTGTACTCATCATGTGCCATCAGAGGTGACGATATCAAAAAGTCTGCTGATGAGCGATTTATCGCCGTAGGAACATTATACAGCGTAGCCAGACGCAGCAACGCCTTCACATCCACATCGTGGGGCTGTGCCGACATAGGGTCCCAGAAGAAGATGAGCATATCAATCTCGCCGCCCGCAATCATCGCACCCAGCTGCTGGTCGCCGCCCAGAGGTCCCGACTTAAGCATTGTTATATCAAAACGCGCATTTGCCGCCTCCTTGCTGCGGCGCGCCATCAAGGTCTCGGCAACGATGCGACCCGTTGTTCCTGTGCATACCAAACGATGCGCGAGCAGACTCTCCCAATTCCATGCAACCCACTCGGCAAGGTCACGCTTCATATTGTCGTGCGCAACCAAAGCAACTGTCATTCTTTTCTTCATTTTTCATCCAATTTATGAGCCTCCGTATTAAGGCTCGGTTTATTTTTCCACTAAATTATCACGACAAAAATACAAATTATGCGCCGATATTATTCTCGAGAAATGTTAAAATTTAGTTAAAGTTTGTTAAAATAGGCAAAAAATAAATGCCCAACCAAAATTTGGTCAGGCACTCTCACTTATTGAAAAATAGTCTATCTCACCTTCTTGATTATCTCTGCACCGTGCTTAATGGCAGCCTCATTTTGAGGCAGGAGCGACCAGGCACGCTCGGGCAACGACTTCTTCAAACCCTGCATGACATACTCCATCTCAACCACGGGCTTAATCTTCAGATAGCCACCCAAAATCATCGTGTTAAACATCTTCGCCTGCCCAAGACGGGCACACTCGGTGGCAGCATCAATAGTGTAAATATCAATATCGGTGCGGGCAGGTGGGGTAGTAATTCCGTTTGTGTCATAAATCAACACTCCGCCGGGCTTAACCTTGCTCTCGAACTTATCCAACGACTGCTGATTGAGAATAATCGCAGTGTCGAAACTGTCGGCAATAGGCGACGAGATACGCTTATCGGAAATAATCACCGTAACATTGGCCGTACCGCCACGCATCTCGGGGCCATACGAAGGCATCCACGTAACCTCAAAATCCTGCATCACACCCGAGTATGCCAATATCTTACCCATCGACAGCACACCCTGACCGCCAAAACCGGCTATAATAATCGTCTCCTTCATAATCTCACTATTTTGGTAGGGTTGAACACTTTATATCGCCCAGCGGGTAGGCTGGCAGCAGATTCTCCTCCATCCACTTGTTTGCCTCAACGGGTGACATCTTCCATCCACTGTTGCACGTTGCCACAACCTCGACCATAGAGTAGCCATTGCCTGCAAGCGAATTTTCAAACGCCTTGCGGATAGCTTTCTTACACTTACGGACATTGGCCGGCGTGTGGACACTCTGGCGCGTGATATAGGTAGCTCCATCAAGATGCGCCAACATCTCCGACACCTTATAAGGAAACCCATTCAGCGCAGCATCGCGGCCATAGGGTGTGGTGGCGGTTTTCATACCCAGAAGGGTAGTGGGCGACATCTGCCCTCCCGTCATGCCATAAATGGCGTTGTTAATGAATATTGTGACTATATTCTCGCCACGCGCCGCAGCATGGATGGTCTCGGCAGTACCGATTGCGGCCAAATCGCCATCACCCTGATAGGTAAAGACCAGATTCTCGGGGTGCAGACGCTTTGCCGCCGTAGCCACCGCACAGGCACGGCCATGAGCAGCCTCAATCCAATCAACATCAATATATTGGTAGGCAAATACCGAACAACCCACAGGCGAAACAGCTATGGTGTTACCCTCAAGGCCCATCTCATCAATCACCTCAGCAATAAGTTTATGCACCGTGCCATGACTGCAACCAGGACAATAGTGCATCACGGTGTCGGTAATCAAACGTGGCTTGGCATATACCATATTCTCAACTTTCATCTCTACTTCAGCCATAATTCACTATTTTAAGAGTTTATTTTTGAATGCCTCCAAAACCGATTCGGGATTAAACACAACCCCTCCCATGCGGCCATAATGCTCAACAAGGGCCCGACCCTCAACCGCTAGACGCACATCCTCAACCATCTGACCGGCATTGAGCTCCACAGAAAGAAATCCCTTCACACCTCGCTCTACCATCTGCTGCAAAGGCTTAATGGGGAATGGATAGAGTGTTATGGGACGCAACAAGCCGAGCTTGATGCCCTCCGCGCGCGCCATCTCGACCGTAGCCGAGCATATACGTGCCGATGAGCCGAAAGCCACAAGCACATATTCGGCATTGTCACACATAAACTCCTCATAACGCACCTCCCT
Source organism: Alistipes sp. (assembly GCA_017421945.1). Classification (GTDB taxonomy): domain Bacteria; phylum Bacteroidota; class Bacteroidia; order Bacteroidales; family Rikenellaceae; genus Alistipes. The sequence goes on from JAFOHD010000048.1 coordinate 25,835, forward strand.
GGACTCTATCTCACGATATTTCTCCTGCAAACGGATGTTCAAACACTCCAGCTCATCCGACTGCAAGTAAAGCGATGTCGCCACGTTGCGTTTAGCGCGTCTTCCCTTGCCACACGCCGCCCACGAGCCACACTGCTGGGCTATCTGCTCATCACTGCGGCGTGGTTTCTGTGGCGAGAGGACAACCTTCTCCATCATCTGACCAATAGCACCATCGGCAAGCAGCATTGACGGAATACGATATCGGAACGCCAGCTCGAAACCGAGTTCCACAAAATCGTGCATCTCCTGCACAGATGCGGGAGCCAGAACTATAAGGTGATAATCACCGTGACCTCCGCCCTTACAGGCCTGAAAATAATCTCCCTGCGACGGCTGAATGGTACCCAGCCCCGGACCTCCACGCTGGCAGTTTACCACCAGACAAGGCAATTCACACGCGGCCAGATAGCTCAGCCCCTCGCTCATAAGACTCACACCCGGACTTGACGAGGATGTCATGACCATCTTACCCGTAGCAGCTCCGCCATAGACCATGTTGATTGACGATATCTCCGACTCTGCCTGCAAAACAACCATTCCTGTGCTTTCCCAGGGTTTAAGCTCCATGAGGGTCTCCATAACCTCTGACTGCGGAGTGATAGGGTAGCCGAAATAACCGTCACATCCACATCTTACGGCAGCGTGGGCAATGACTTCGTTGCCCTTCATTAATTTTATCTCCTTCTCTGCCATACTATTCAAACTTTTGACGATAAACCACTATACAACTATCGGGGCAAATAATACCACACGATGCGCATCCGGTGCAAGCATCAGCCTGAGCCATCGTAACATAACGATAACCCTTACCATTAACATTAGATGAAAATGCCAACACATTACATGGACACGCCGAGATGCAGACGCCACAGCCCTTACAACGTTCAACATCAACAACCACTCGTCCTTTAATCTTTGCCATATAATAACTTGTTTTCTAAATTTCCCTCTCTACAAATATAGGTTTTTAAGGAAATAATCCTAAAAAAATCACCGACTCTTTCGCCTCCAAATTTCTATAATTTTCAATAAAAAAGGGATGTCGCCAACAAGCAGGCAACATCCCAATACACCATTTATTCAAACGAGTGAATCACAACTCCCGAGCGCAGCTTAGGCTCAAACCAAGTGGTCTTGGGAGGCATGATATTACCCGTGTCGGCTATGTCAATAAGTTGCTGCATAGACACAGGATAGAGCGCAAAGGCAACCTTCATCTCGTCACTATCGACTCTGCGTTGCAACTCGCCAAGGCCTCGAATACCGCCCACGAAATCAATCCGTTTTGAGGTGCGCAAATCCTTAATTCCCAAAATCTTGTCCAGCACAAGATTTGACAATACCGTCACATCCAGCACTCCGATAGGGTCGCTGTCATCGTATGTACCGGGCTTTGCCGTAAGACTATACCACTCACCACCGAGGTACATGGCAAAGTTGTGCAACGATGACGGAGTGTAGATTTCGCCACCCTTGTTTTCAACCTCAAACGAGAGTTTAAGTGCTTCAAGCAACTCACTTTCAGACAGACCGTTAAGGTCGCGCACGACACGATTGTAATCGATTATGCGTAGCTGCGATGCAGGGAAGGTAACGGCCAAAAAATAGCAATACTCCTCATCACCACGATGGGCAGGATTCTTCGCCATACACTCCTGACCTACACGTGCTGCCGCAGCCGTGCGATGATGACCATCGGCAACATATAACGCAGGTATTGCAGCAAAGAGCTCTGTGATGCGCTGATTAACCGCCGCATCACGCACAACCCACATATGGTGACCAAAGCCGTCGTCAGCGGTGAAATCGTAGTCCGCCTTGTTCTCGCTGACCACCTTATCGACAATGGCATTAATCTCGGCATCGTCGGGATAGGTGAAGAACACGGGCTCAATGTTAGCCTTTTGATTGCGGACATGAATCATGCGATCCTCCTCCTTGTCGGGGCGTGTGAGTTCATGTTTCTTGATAGCTCCCGACAGGTAATCCTCAAAATGACAACACATTGCTATACCGTACTGCGTGCGACCATTCATCGTCTGGGCATAGATGTAGTAATGCTCCTCGACATCCTGCACAAGCCAGCCACGCTCCTTCCATAAACGGAAGTTCTCCATCGCCTTCTGATACGCCTCCTCGGAGTGTTCATCAGCAATAGGGTCGAAATCAATTTCAGGCTTGATGATGTGCAGCAGCGAGCGCTCGGTAGCCTCCGCCTTAGCCTCCTGAGAGTTTAGCACATCGTAGGGACGTGACGCCACCTCGGCTACCAACTCTTGAGGTGGACGAATACCGCAAAAAGGTTTTACCTTGACCATACTATTTGTTTACTTGAAATTTCGTTACTCCATCACGCAGATAGCCGACAACCTGACTTGCCGCAGCCAAACCTGCATTTACATTTGCCTCAGCAGTCTCCGCACCCATCTTCTTGGGGGTGGCAAAGAATCGATTGCCAAACAACGCCGCCATGGTAGATACATCATCGGGAGCTACATCGGTCACATACTTCAAATCGGTGCGCTCGGTCATGGCAGCCTCAAGACCAACCTCATCGATAACCTCCTTGCGGGCGGTATTAACAAGCGTTGCACCTTTTGGCATTGACATCATCAAACGATAACCAATCGAGCCCTTGGTCTGCGCTGTGGCAGGAATGTGAAGCGACAAGTAATCGGCAGACTTATACAACTCCTCAACACTCTCCACCTGACGAACTCCATCGTTCTCAAACAGAGCCTTATCGGTCACAAAAGGATCGTATGCTATAACATTCATACCCAAGGCCTTGGCCTTGCGGGCAACCAAACGCCCCACGTTGCCGTAGGCGTGGATACCAACAGTCTTACCCTGAAGCTCAAAGCCCGTGCCGGGAGTGAAACGGTTGCGCGACATATATATCATCAAAGCAATAGCAAGCTCCGCCACGGCATTGGAATTCTGTCCCGGGGTATTCATAACCACCACACCATGCTGCGTAGCAGCCGCCAAATCGACATTGTCGTAACCCGCACCTGCGCGCACCACAATTTTCAGCTTGGGAGCAGCCTCAATCACCTCGGCAGTAACCTTATCGCTGCGAATTATCAATCCATCCACATCCGCAACGGCAGCAATCAACTCCTCCTTCTCTTCATATCGCTCAAGCATAGCCACCTCGTAGCCAGCCTCGGCAAGTATATTTCGCATCCCCTCAACGGCATTCGCCGCAAAAGGTTTCTGTGTTGCAATAAGTATCTTCATCGCTTTTTGTTTTTCCATTAAATCCTCAACCTCACTCGGCTGCCACTCCATAACATCTTCGCCATAAGGATTGCGGCGAGTGGGTAGGTGATAAGTATAACCCATTGTTATTTGTGCATCTGCTCAAACTCCTGCATGCAGGCAACCAAAGCCTCAACACTCTCCTTTGGACATGCGTTGTAGCACGAAGCGCGGAAACCTCCCACAAGGCGGTGACCCTTGATTCCCACCATACCGCGCGACTTGGCGAACTCCATAAACTCGGGCGCAAGCGACTCGTTACCCTCACTCATAACAAAGCATATGTTCATAAGCGAGCGGTCCTCCTCGGCTACGGTGCCCTTGAAGAGTGAGTTGCGGTCAATCTCACCATAGAGCAGGGCCGCCTTCTCCTGATTGCGGCGATAGATTTCAGCCATACCGCCCTCGGCCTTCATCCACTTCAAAGTCTCACGCAGAACGTAGATTGGGAACACGGGCGGAGTGTTGAACATAGAGTCATTCTCAACATGAGTATTGACATTCATCATCGTAGGCAGCGAACGCACAACCTTCTCGAGCATGTCGTCACGAATAATCACAAACGACACACCCGCAGGAGCCAGGTTCTTCTGCGCACCGCCATAAATCATGGCATACTTGCTAACATCGACAGGGCGGCTCAGAATATCGGAACTCATGTCTGCAATCAGAGGCACAGGCGAATCGATATCCTCCTTATACTCTGTACCATAGATGGTATTGTTGGAACAGATGTAGAAGTAATCCAAATCTTCGGGAATGGTGTAACCCTTTGGGATGTATGAGAAGTTCTTATCCTCGGATGTGGCCACAACCTCAACCTCGCCATAATACTTCGCCTCCTTGATAGCCTTCTTGGTCCAAACACCCGTATTTACATAACCAGCCTTCTTACCAAGGAAATTGGCAGGGATGTGGAAAAACTGGGTGCTGGCACCGCCACCAACAAAGTAAATCTTGTAATTATCGGGGATATTCAGCAACTCCCTAAACAGGCTCTGTGCTTCGGCAAGTACCTCCTCAAAATCGGGCGTACGGTGGGATATGGAGAGCAACGAAAGACCTGTTCCGTTAAAATCAATAATAGCCTTTGCAGCAGCCTCTAACACAACATCTGGAAGAATAGATGGGCCAGCATTGAAATTGTACTTTTTCATAATTTAGAAAGTTATTAAATATTGCTAAATATCATCCCTCACGGGATGTTCAACACAACAAAGTAAATAAAAAAATATGATTATTCAAAATATTACGACCACTTTCAACAGCGTTATTATAGCATTTTTCGCTTAAAAACATTAAAAAATATATTTATTTAGAATTTTTAATAATAAAGAGGAGGCAGATTGCACAGTTCGCTTAAAAAGTAAAATTTTTCAAAAAATTTCACTTAAGCCACTCCAATTAGCTTAAAATGTTGCAAAATGACAACTGTCCAGCATAACCAACCGTTATTTCAGCAAATAACTCCGCACCAAAAATTTGTATAACAAACCCAAAGATATTATCTTTGCCAAGATTTATCGCACCCGCCACAAAGGGTTGCGACAACCTTAAGAAAATTGCTACAAAGGATTCACAACATGATAAAATCAATGACAGGCTTCGGCAAAGGCGAGGTATCGCTGCCAAGCAAGAAAATAACCGTTGAAGTACGCTCACTCAACTCCAAGCAGCTGGACCTTTCGGTGCGCATACCCGGCATCTACCGCCAGAAGGAATTTGATTTGCGCAGCATTGCATCTGCCGCCATACAACGCGGCAAGGCCGACATCACCATCACGGTAGAGAACACCGTCGTGAGCACATCTGCCAAACTCAACAAGGAGATATTCAACGATTACATGCGTCAGGTAAATGATGCTCTTGCATATTCAGGCGTAAGTGCCGACTACGACGCCATTGTGCCAGCCGTATTGCGCATGCCCGAGGTGGTGTCTGCGCAGGTTGAGAGCCTCACAGAAGAAGAGAGCGCCGCTTTGGAGCAGGCTCTCGGTTTGGCCCTGGAGCAGTTCAATGCCTTTCGTGAGCAGGAGGGCGCAACGCTCATAGCAGACCTTTTGCGCCGTATTGACCTGATAGAGGAGTACAAGCGACAGGTGGAGCCTTTCGAGGCACAGCGTGCCGAAACCATAAAGAATCGCATTCGCGAAAACCTTGCCCAGCTGAAGGTGGACATCGACACCAACCGCCTGGAGCAGGAGATGATTTTCTACATCGAGAAGCTGGACATCACCGAGGAGAAGGTGCGCCTTGCAAATCATTGCAACTATTTCCGCGAGGTGGCCGCCTCGGAGGAGGCTGTCGGCCGCAAGTTGGGGTTCATTGCACAGGAGATGGGTCGCGAGATAAACACATTGGGTTCAAAATCTAACGAGGCTAACATGCAGATTCTCGTGGTGAAGATGAAGGATGAACTTGAGAAAATAAAGGAGCAGGTGTTGAACATTTTGTAATTCGCAATCATGGAGTCACAGGGTAAACTTATAATTTTTTCCGCACCAAGTGGTTCAGGCAAGACCACAATCGTAAAGCAGTTGTTGCAGGTGTTTCCGCAGTTTGAGTTCTCAATCTCGGCGACTTCACGCTCTCCACGAGGCGAGGAGCAGAACGGAGTGGATTACTTCTTCCTCTCGCAGGAGGAGTTTCGCCAGAAGGTGGCACAGGAGGCCTTTGTCGAGTGGGAGGAGGTTTATAACGGCACTTGCTACGGCACACTCAAGAGCGAGATGCAGCGCATTTGGGCAAAGGGTAATGTGATTATTTTTGATGTGGATGTGATGGGAGGCATAAACCTCAAGCGCATCTTCGGCGACAATGCCTGTTCGATATTCATTCAGGCGCCCTCAATTGATGCCCTGCGAGAAAGACTCATAGGACGTGGCACCGACTCAATGGAGACCATCGAAAAGCGCATTGCAAAGGCGGAGTTTGAATTGTCGAAAGCTTCGGAGTTTGACCACGTGGTGGTGAATGACGATTTGGCAAAGGCTGTTGCCGACACAAAGCACATCATCAACAACTTTTTAGCCCGATAAGAGATGGCAAAGCGACGCATGATGCTCTTCTTCGGGTCGTTCAACCCCATACACAACGGACACATCGCCCTGGCGGAGTATGCCGTGGAGCAAAAGTTGTGCGACGAGGTGGCGTTAATCATCTCACCACAAAATCCATTCAAGCAGAATTGGGAGCTGGCAGGCGAGATGGACCGCTACTCGATGGTGGAGATAGCATGCAAAAACTGCCGCTACCCCGAACAGGTAAAACCCTCGGTGATAGAGTTTCTGCTTGACAAACCATCCTACACAGTCAATACGCTGCAATACCTAAACGAGAATTTCGGCAGCGATATGGAGTTTTCGATTTTGATGGGTACAGACCTCATCAACCAGTTGCCGCTGTGGCGTGAGCCAGAGAAGATTATTGCAGGATACGACATCTATGTCCATCCACGCCCAGAAGTGAAGATGGAGTTCAAGACCGAGCGCACAATTTTTCTGAAAGATGCACCTCAATGCCCATACTCCTCAACCGAGATTCGCGACAGATTGGAGCGGGGTGATGATGTGAGCAAGATGCTCGACAGTGAGGTTATCACATACATCAAGCAGCAGGGGCTATGGACTTTGGCACGCAAGATTTCAACCCTCACAGCTGCCATTTCGCAGCAGGAGAGTGCCGAGCTATACATCGAGCGAGGCAAGTGCTACTACCGCCAGAACGAGTGGGGCAGTGCCATAAACGACTTCCGCAAGGCCGAGGAGTTAAAACCCGAGTTGGTGGAGGCGCGCCAATTCCGCGAGATGGTGGAGGAGATTTTAGAGTACAGATATAAGGATATATATAACCCATGATAGAGATTGATGACAAGATAATCAGTGCAGACCTTCTGCGCGAGTGCTTCGCCTGCGATTTGGGCAAGTGTAAAGGTATATGTTGCGTGGAGGGTGATGCCGGGGCACCACTCGACATTGAGGAGGTGGACATTCTGGAGCAGGAGTGGGATAACTACGCTCCCTACATGACCGAGCAGGGCCGCAGAGCTGTTCTGGAGCAGGGTTTCATGGTTGTTGACCAGGAGGGCGACTACACAACTCCGCTGGTCGAGGGTGTGGCTTGCGCCTACGCCTTTGAGGAGAATGGCATTACATTCTGCGCTATCGAGCGTGCCTTCCGCGAGGGCAAGTGTTCGTTCCTCAAGCCCATTTCGTGCCACCTATACCCAATACGCGTAAAGCAGTTCCGCAACGGCACCTATGGGCTGAACTACCACCGCTGGGCAGTATGCCGTGACGCCGTGGAGTGCGGCAAGAAGTTGGGCATACCCGTTTACAAGGCCCTCAAAGAGCCTATCATACGCCGCTTTGGCGAGGAGTTCTACAAGGCATTGGAGTGTGCCGAACAGATGATTAAAGAGCAAGAATAATTAATAAGGAGAGAGATAAGATGAATTTAAGAAAGACGCTGACACTATGTCTGGCAATGTTTGCCATAGGCTCAATTTCAGCACAGGTAAAGACCATAAACAACACCATCAACAAGGATTCGCTTCCCGAGGATGCCATCATCGTGAAGCGCGTACCGCTAGAGTCGGGCGAGTCGTTTGACCCGAAGGATGTGCTGGTGGTAGATACCATACCATCATCGAGCGAGGGGTTGAGCATTGTGCTTTACAACGACAACACATGGCGATATGTGCGTAACCGCGCCATTGATGTGCTGGACGAGACCATCTACACCCAGAATTGGGATACAACGAAGATTCACGCCTACAACGTTGAGCTAAAGGATTTGCCAATGTCGATGGTCATCGATTTGGTGGATACACTCAAGAGCTACCATTACCCTGTAAAGGGTCGTGTGACATCGAAATATGGTCCTCGCCGCCGTCGCATACATCAGGGAACAGATATTGACCTTGAGACGGGCGACCCAATTTATGCTACGTTTGACGGTCGCGTGCGCCACACCACATATATCGCGCGCGGATATGGCAACCTTATCATCATACGCCACGACAACGGCTTGGAGACATTCTACGCCCACCTCTCGGAGACAAATGTGAAGCCTGGCGACTGGGTTACGGCAGGTCAGGTCATCGGCAAGGGTGGCAACACAGGCCGAAGCACAGGCTCACACCTGCACTACGAGATACGATACAAGGGTCACACCTTCGACCCCGAGCGTCTGATTGATTTCACAACGGGCACATTGCGCCGCGAGACATTCCTCCTGAAGCGCACATACTTCAGCCCTTATTCTCGCTTCACGCAGGACTTCGACGAGGAGGTGCAGAGCGACGAGGAGGACAAGAAGATAGCCAAAGAGGCGGCAGCCATAAAGTATCATATTGTGAAGAGAGGTGATACGCTTGGCCGCATCGCAATCAACAACCACACCACAGTGACCAAGCTCTGCCAGCTGAACGGCATCAAAAAGACCTCGACGCTGCGCATCGGTCAGCGAATAAGAGTGAGATAGGAATGGGAAATTAGAATTCAATTATCCATAGAGGGAGTTGGCGAAAGCTGACTCCCTTATTTTCTTTTATGTAAAAACCGACAAAACTCTTGCACACACAAAAATGATTTACTAATTTTGTTGTAACATATTAAAACTCGGAAAGTGTAAGTTTATTCTCGACGCTAAATCTGGTAAATTTAATGAAGGAGAATAGGCAGACATTTTGCCGCGTCGTATCCATTATGGATTTCGGCGTGGGCTGTCGCTTATTTACTTCAAGGCTTTACCAGAGCCCAGCGTCTAAAATAAGTTTTCAGCACCACGCTTTCTTATTTGTATAATTAAAATCTTTTAGGGGCTGGGAGAAAAATTACTATATATAATGGAAAACCCTCTCTATTTGTGTTACAACAAACTCACAGATCAGGTATATACGAGCAAGACAAGATCTGATATAGTACTATATGAAGCTCACGAAAATAAAGGATATTCTAACAATCCACCTAAATTCAAAATTCCAAACACGAATTTCGAGATACTAATTAGGAGCAATTTTGGATATGGAAATGCTGCTTATCTCAAATGTTATTTATGGAATGACAATATCAAACTTTTAGCATATAATCAATGGATAGAAAATCTAAACTTTACGCTTGATTTTTTTAGAGTAGCTCCGTCTCCTAACAATTGGCAGCAAATTTTTGAATATATCGAAGTAGCATACAAAAATAGGGATTCTTGGAATTATGATAATGCCGTGAAAGTATTAGATAATATCTCAAACATTTTATGCGATTTAGAAACACTAAATATTCGCCCATATAGCTGGAGTAAAGCAACGTTTAAATATGATCGATGTGATAAAATCAAATTTATCTTAAAAAAGATAGAGGAATTATTTATCGAATTAACAGAGGCTAAACTCGTTCAATTCAAACAAATCAATACAGCAATGAAATCTATTAGTGGTATATTAATATCGTTAATAGCTATATCTTATAAAGATATAAACGCTAGCAACAAGCCCAATGAAGTAAAAGACGATTTTATAATACATTTAGCAGTTGGATACGATACGATATACAAGTTACTTAAAAATGAACAAATGTTTGATATTATATTAACACACCTTAAATAGATATTACTATGACCTACGAACAAGAGCAAGCGCAATATCAAGCGCAACTTAACAAAATTAAGGCCCAAATGACAGAGTTAGAGGAAATTATTAACAATTCCCCTGAAACAATTTACACCCACCATAATCATCGTAAATCTCACATTCACGACATTTTCCGTCAAAGAGAGCAAGAACAGGAAAGAATGATACTTCAAATGATGCTCAGTGAAAAATATGGAGATTACAGCAGCGAAAATTCAGTTCTTAAATTAAGATATAAATTATTAGAACATGAGAAAAAAGATATTGAGTATAAATTAAAAGAAACTAAAAATCAAAGAAGAGCAAATAAAACATTGGAATATCTCGAGAATATTACACCACAGCACGTAAGTGGTAGAGTTTACAAAGTAAATGATGGTGATGCTTTTGGAACTTTTTGTTTATGGTTTTGCATTATTGGTACTGTTATAGTTCTAATATATGTATTAATAAGCGGTGATATATAAATTTTTATACACAAACGCCCTTCGAGAATTCCGAGGGCGTTTACATTAGAATATATCCTTCACAACTATGCATTATTGCGTTCTAGGTCTCATTTTTAAGAAACAAGACTTCATACAAGCCGTAACCGTTGCTAAAAACTCTTTCCTATCCATATTTTCAAGTTTTAATACTCCCTTGCGCCAAAGATTGTGGAGCCGATGCGGACCTCGGTCGTGCCACATTCAATGGCGATGGGGGAGTCGTCGCTCATTCCCATCGAGAGGGTGTCGAACTCCTCGCCGAAATAACCCTTCAGCTCGTCAAAGCACTCCTTCAAACGTTTGAAATCGCCTCTAACCGTAGCCTCGTCATCGGTAAAGGTTGCCATGCCCATAACACCTCGCAGACGGATGTGGGGCATAGCCGAAAATCCACCCTCACGCACAAACGCAAGCAACTCGGCATAATCCCATCCCGACTTGCTCTCCTCGCAGGTTACATGAATCTCCAGCAGGCAGTCAATCACGCGGCCGCACTTCACAGCCTCCCGCTCAATAGCCTCGGCAAGACGCACGCTGTCGAGCGACTCGATAAGGTGGACATAGGGGGCAATGTACTTGACCTTGTTGGTTTGCAGGTGACCTATCATGTGCCACTCGATATCATCGGGCAACAGCTCATGCTTTGTCTTTAGCTCCTGGGGGCGGCTCTCACCAAAAGCACGCTGCCCCGCATCGTACGCCTCGCGCAGAGCCTCAACGGGGTGAAACTTCGACACCGCCAACAACTTAACCCCCGCGGGCAACACACTACGCAGACGTTCTATTTCACTCTTTACTGACATATTCTTACTTTTTATTTTGCTTTATACACATAATTAAATCGGCCAAGTGGAGCGACATCTCCATTCAGATAGAAATCGTAGATATCGCCATCAACCTCAGAATTATCGACCCACTTAAATTCAAACTCAAAACCACCCTTGCGTGAAAGTTTCAGCACCTCCACAGGCAGGGCAAGCTCCATGCGGCAACCATCAACATGATAACGGGCTTCGCCCGCCACCTCCCACGTCCAACCGCCAGAGGAGCGTTCCACAAAGGCATTTTTATCAGGCGACAGGCGATTGACAACATAATCGTAGCCCTCCCAACCCGTCTGCTTGTTGGTGTCGGCATCAATAAAGAGTCGCATCCATGCCCTGTCTTTAGCATCGGTGATTGGCTCGGCACACTCCACGTAAAAATAGACACTCCTCGCATCGTGAGCCACACGCACCTCGACAATATCATTGCGGCCACTCCTGTTTATGTAGTGGTAACTGCCCCAACCTTTACTGTCACGATGCAGGGTGTTGCCCCTAATGGCCTCATAGGTCTGCGCTGTGTCCCAATCCTCAAAACCCTCACCAATGGTGATTTTCTGCTTTGACCGTGGCTTCACGTCGCTCTGAGCCATACCCTTGAAGCGGCGTATATTGGCAACCATCTGATAGTAGTAGTTATCGCCATGTCCGCCACGCATAGGCTCAATGTCACGGCTGTGCTCCTGGTCGAACTGGTCGGGAAAGGCATTAGGCTGGTTTTGCCACACCTCAAAACGTCCCATAATCCACTCATTCCAACCGGTGATGAAAATAAGGTCGGGGTCTATCTCCAGCGCACGTTCCCACTGCTCCTGAAAGTTAAGCCCCAGAACCACCGCCGAGACATCGTTTGAGTGGCCCGCACGAGCAGTATAGCTGCGGCCAAATGCCCCTGGCATATTCATGGCACTCAACCCGTTATGGGCAGTCCAATTCTGCGACACGCCCACCGTAGCCTGTTCAAACCCGCCTCCCGTCTTGGGCGCAAATCCATGCTGGGGGTAAATCTCAAGCCAGCCCCAATGGTCGGGGCGCGTTGCGCCCACGTTATCGACCGGCTGACCCGGGCGGAAGGTGAAATACTCCCTAATCTCACGATGCAGGGCTGTACGCTCGGCATCACCCTCAACATCGGCAAGCATCTCGGGATAGGCCATAATCAGAGGTTTGCCCTCCCATAGAAAGAAGAGCTCGCTGTATTCTGCCGGTTTATATAAATCGTTATAGATGTCAATAATCGCATCACGACTGCCCTCGGTTGGCCCGAATGCCAGCATGAAAGCTATCTGCGGAGTTCGCACCCCATCACGGCGTGCCTGTGCAAAGGTCTCACACAACGCTCGATAAGACTCACGCCATGTGAAAGAGCCATTTGTGCAGTCAAAAAACAGCACATCGACGCCCGCCGCAGCCAACATCTCGGCATGCTTGCGCAACACCCATTTATCGGTATCACGATAGAAACCAAACAGAGGCTCACCCCAGAAATGCGAAGTTATATCCTTGCGCCAGATGGGGTGGTTGAAGTCGTAGGCCGCCTCAGGAGCCTTGGCTATATACTGCGAGGGAATACACACATCCATATGCGCGAAATTGGTGTGCCAAGTCCAGTAAAAAAGACCTATATACTTCTGGCGAGGTCCGCCAACCTGCTCTGAGCAGGGCAGCTTGCGCCCCACAGCATCGGTAGCAGGCAGTCCATTACCATAATTCTGCGCCCAGGAGTGAAGCGACACAACAAACAATAGAAGAGTAAAAAGGTACTTCATGGTTTTTTCGCATATACGGATTCACAAATATAAGAAAAATTTTAGGCAATTACATCCTTTTTCACTATCTTTGGCAAATATATTTACCGACAAATTACTAATTATCAACAAATATGAAAAAACTGTTTTTATCTACTCTGCTGGCTTTTGCGACAGCCATCGCGCCATCGCTCGCCTGCACCAACTTCATCATCACAAAGGGAGCCTCAACCGACGGCTCTGTAATGGTAAGCTACTCGGCCGATTCCCACCAGCTCTACGGCTGCCTCTACAAGCACAACGCCACAAAATACAAGGCTGGCGCAATGCTTGCCGTAACAGAGTGGGACACAGGCAAATACTTGGGCGACATCCCCCAGGTAGCCCAGACCTACTCGACCGTAAGCAACATGAACGAGCATGGCCTTATAATCACCGAAACAACATATGGAGGTCGCGCCGAACTCTACAACCCCGAGGGAATCATCGACTATGGGTCACTCATCTATATCACATTACAGCGCGCCAAGACCGCCCGCGAGGCCATTGACACAATCGTAAATCTTGCCAACACCTATGGCTACGCTTCCGAAGGTGAGAGCTTCTCGATAGCCGACGAGAACGAGGCCTGGATTATGGAACTCATAGGCAAAGGTCCCGGCAAGAAAGGCATCGTATGGGTTGCACGCCGTGTACCCGACGGATACATCAGCGGCCATGCCAACCAGGCACGCATCACAACATTCCCACTAAACGACAAGGAGAACTGCCTCTATGCCGAGGATGTGATTTCATTGGCTCGTGAGAAGGGTTACTTTGATGGCAAGGATGAGGAGTTTTCGTTTGCTGATGCCTATGCTCCACTTGATTTCAGCGGCATGCGTGGATGCGATGCTCGCGTATGGAGCTTCTTCCGCACCTTTGCAGAGGGCATGGACAAATATCTCGACTATGCCATGGGTCACAACCCCAATAACCGCATACCTTTGTGGGTGAAGCCCACCAATAAGCTCTCGCCAAAGCAGGTGTTTGACGCCATGCGCGACCACTACGAGGGTACTCCGCTGGATATGACAACAGACATCGGTGCTGGCGGTCACGCTCTTCCTTACCGCTGGCGTCCTATGAACTTCGAGGTGGATGGCAAGACTTATGTAAACGAGCGTGCTATTGCCACACAGCAGACAGGCTTCTGGATGGTAGGTCAGGCTCGTCAGGACAAGACCAGCATTTTGTGGTTTGGCACAGATGATGCAGCCACATCTCCACTTACACCTATTTATGTAAATACAACCGAGGCTCCTGAGTGCTTGCGCGAGGGTAACGGTACAACGCTCAAGTACTCTGACACTTCAATGTTCTGGATTACAAACCGCGTGACACAGTTTGCATACCTGCGTTACGACCTCATTGGCAAGAAGGTACGCGAGGTTATCGACGAGTGGGAGAACAAGGCTTTTGACCTGGTGAAGAATTTTGACATCGCTATGGGCAATATCCCTAATGCAAAAAAGAAGGCAAAGATGGCAACCGAGTTCTCAACAAACGTAGCACAGGCCCTATTCAACAACTGGGCAGAACTCGACAAGTACCTGATGGTGAAGTACATCGACGGCAACGTAAAGGGCGAGGATGAGAACGGCTTTATGGACAACGGCAACGGCAAGGACATCCCTGGTGAGATTGAGCAGCCTGGCTACACCGAGAAGTGGAAGCGTGCG
>JAFOHD010000049.1 GCA_017421945.1 Alistipes sp.
CTTGACATTCTCTGAATTTGACTTGTGGGATCCTGAGATGGGTTCAACAACTGGTACACACTATCCGTTGACTAAGTCATTCTCATTTGGTTTCAACATTAGTATGTAATCCTTATACATTACGAATATGAAAAAATTATTTAAATATTTATCAATATTGGCGATTTCGGCTGTTGCTGCAACCTCTTGCTCTGAGTACCTCGAGGTTGACAAGTACTTCAATGACCGAATGACATTGGAGAATGTATTTACAAGCCAGGACTACACTGAGCAGTGGTTGGCTGATACATACTCACACTTAAAGGACAATGCTCTCATTGACGTTTGCGGTAAATATACCAATCCTCACAACTTTGCTGATGACCAGCTTTATGGTGATCATGAAGATGCTTACGAGCGTTTGTGCTCAGGTAAGTATGAGAACGTAGGTGATACTTATTGGGCATGGTATCATGCTTATACTGCAATTCGTAAGGCTTCTATCATGATCGAGAACGTTGATATGCTTATTGCTGACTCACGTTATGTGACTGAGGAGGACGTTAAGGATTACAAGGCTCAGGCTCGTTTCCTTCGCGCTTACATGTACTTCTATATCCTTCGTAAGTATGGTCCAGTGCCCATCTTGGGTGAGGGTATCATCGACTATGATGATTCATACTTGGAGGTATCTCTTCCACGTAACTCATATGACGAGTGCGCTGAGTTCATCGCAACTGAGATGGCTAAGGCTGCTGAGGATCTTCCTTTGACACGCCAGGCTCTCGATATCAACCGTCCTACAAAGGGTGCTGCGTTGGCTTTCCGTGCTAAGGCGTTGATCTACGCTGCCAGCCCATGGAACAACCCTAAGGAGGGTGCCGGTGATCCTTGGACATTCCCTGATTTGGTAGATGACACAGGTCGTAAGTTGATGGGCCAGGAGTATGATGACGAGAAGTGGGCAAAGGCTGCCGCTGCTTGTAAGGATGTTATGGATTTGGGTGTATATCAGATCTACGTTGCTGCAAAGCGTGCTGTAGCTGATGGTATCATGTATCCTGTAACTCCTGAGAACCCTAACGAGAGCATTAAGAATAAGGCATGGCCAGACGGATGTGCTGACATCGATCCATTCCAGTCATATCGTGCATTGTTTGATGGTACATTGAGCCAGGCTAACAACCCAGAGCTTATCTGGTCACGTGGTGATGACCGTAACATGGGTCAGTCTATCTGGCACCAGCTTGCACGTCACCAGATGCCTATCACACAGGGTGCTTGGAACGTACATGCTATGACTTTGAAGCAGGCTGATGCTTACTATATGAATGACGGTACAGATGTTCCTGGTAAGGATAAGGAGATTGGCCGTGGTGATGGTTCTAACCGTCCTACAGGTTTCACAACAGCTGCTGGCGAGTACCCATACGTTGGTGCTAACGTTCACAAGATGTTCGTAAACCGTGAGCCACGTTTCTACGCTTCTGTAGGTTTCAACGGTTCATACTGGGGTGGTTTGTCAATGTCTGCAAACGATAACTCTCACTTGCGTAACATTCAGGTGTTCTACTACAACGGTTTGAACGACGGTCGTAAGGCTGATAAACTTTGGTTGCGTACTGGTATCGGTATCAAGAAGTATGTTCACCCACAGGATGGTGCAACAGGTTCTGTTAACAAGATCATGGATAAGCCAGAGCCAGCTCTCCGTTATGCTGATATCCTTTTGTGGTATGCTGAGGCTATCAACGAGCTCGAGGGTGAGTATTCAATTCCTTCATGGGATGGTACTTATGCTCATGACCTTGCTCGTAACAAGGCCGAGATGCAGCGTGGTATCCAGCCAATCCGCTACCGTGCCGGTTTGCCAGATTATGACGATGCTACATATGCAGACGTAGCTAAGTTCCGTGCGAAGTTGCAGCGTGAGCGTCAGATCGAGTTCTTCGCAGAGACAGCTCGTTGGTATGATGTTCGTCGTTGGAAGACAGCTCCTGAGGAGCTCAACTTGCCAGTTTACGGTATGTCAACTATGTTCAGCCAGGAGCAGCGTGACGAGTTCCACATCCCAACTGAGATTGCTCAGTACGCTCCTCTGTTCACCAACAAAATGTACTTCTGGCCTATCGATAAGGGCGAACTTAAGCGTAACATTCGCTTGACTCAGAACCCAGGATGGCAGACTTATGATTAATATTATTATTAAGAGTAAGATATTAAGTAACACTAATTGCTAAAATAATATGAATAAGATTATAAATTTAATCGTTGCGATGGCGGCACTTACTTTCTGCTTCTCATGTAATAATGAGTGGGAGGATGAGCAGTTCGCACATTACGTAGGTTTCAAGGCGCCTATCAACGCAGATGGTTGTACTACAATCTATGTTAAGTACAAGGCTCCAACTGCTGAGGAGCCAAATCCAACAGTACACTATAAGTTGCCACTTGTAGTTTCTGGTAGTACTCTTCACAGTGGCAATATCGCTGCTAAGGTTGAGCTCGATCCTGACTCTTTGGAGGTATTGAATATCAAGAATATTGGTGAGCGCCGTCAAGATATTTGGTATCGCGATTTGTCTGATAACACTCTTCACGATGGTAAGGACCGTGTGATTACTGAGTTCCCAACAACAGTTAACATCCCTGCAGGTCAGTCTGTAGCTTTGTTGGATCTTGAGTTCGATTTGAGCGACTTGAACCAGTCACACCGTTGGATTTTGCCTTTGCGTGTTGCTGAGAATCAGCCAGGTTATACATCTAACACTCGTAAGCACTACAACAACGCACTTTTGCATGTAGTTCCTTTCAACGACTATTCAGGTACATTTGTATCTTCAGCTATGCAGGGTCGTCCAGTAATTAATGGTTCGGTAAATGTGAACGCAATTCCTTACACAGTATCTGAGAAGACTTTGTATGCAACAGGTGACAAGACAGCGTTCTTCTATGCTGGTGGTATTGACCACACTTACAAGCAGCGCGACGCGTACCGTGTTGATATCGAGTTCGGTGAGGCAGGTTCGTTGAAATGGACTGCTGCTAACCCAGAGCTTAAGTTCTCAGTTAAGCCAGGTTCTGACTCTTACATTACTCCTGCTGAGCCAGATCCACTTAAGCCATACTTGGTTCGTAAGAGCGTTATTATCCAGGCTACTTATTACATGACTGATAAGACTGGTGGTGTTCCTGTAGATTACGAGTTCAAGGGCGTTATGACAATGCAGCGTACAATCAACACTCAGATTCCTGACGAGGATCAGGCTATCCAGTGGTAATATATTGTTCGCAATATTTCGGGGCTACTCCTAAGGGGGTAGCTCTTTTTGTTTTATTGTGCTTAATTGATTATATTTGTGAAGATTCTGACTCTGCGACAGAGAGCGTGGGGCAGATGAGAGTATAAATATTAATAAAAATGTTTATGAGACGATTGTTGATGAACTGCGTTTGTGCCGTTGTGGTTATGTTGAGTGTGAGCTGCGCACAAGAGGAGGACCTTACCTCGTATGTTGATCAGAGAATTGGTACGGGTGCGCACGGCCATGTTTTTATGGGTGCAAATGTCCCTTTTGGAATGGTGCAGCTCGGCCCTACGAGTATTCCGCAGGATTGGGATTGGTGCTCGGGCTATCACGAGAGTGACTCCACGGTCATCGGGTTCTCGCATACACACCTCTCAGGCACAGGTATAGGCGACTTGTTTGATGTGACCGTGATGCCTGTGGTCGGAGATGTGAAGTATGCGCGCGGCAATCACTTTAGTCAGCAGTCGGGCATGTGGTCATATGCTGACCGTAGCCGTGAGGAGTATGCTCCGGGATATTATTCTGTGCCACTTGAAAGGTATGGCGTGGTGGCAGAGCTCACCGCTACATCGCGTGTGGGCATGCACCGTTACACGTTTCCCGAGTCGGAAGATGCGGCCATTGTCTTTGACCTTCAGAACGGCGGCTGCTGGGATAGTGCCGAGGAGACATTCCTTAGGCAGGAGAGCGAGACCATGATTTCGGGGTGGCGTCTTTCTCGTGGTTGGGCGAATAATCAGAAGGTATATTTCGTTGCAGAGTTCTCTAAGCCTTTTGATGTTTTTGATATCAAGCCCAAGGGGCGTTTTGGCCGGGCTACATTCCGCACTGCACAGGGTGAGCAGATTCTTCTGAAGGTGGCACTCTCGCCTGTGAGCGTTGCGGGTGCAAAGGCTAACCTCGAGGCAGAACTCCCGGGCTGGGATTTCGACAAGGTGGCAGCCGAGGCTAAGGATGCGTGGAACAGCGAGTTGTCGAAGTTGCGCATTCAAAGTGATGATGAGACTGTGAAGAGGATTTTCTATACGGCCCTCTACCACACAATGATTGCTCCATCGGAGTTCTGCGATGTAAATGGAGATTATCGAGGTGCAGATGCCTGCATATATTCAAATCCGGGTCATAAGACTTATACGACCTATTCGTTGTGGGATACATATCGTGCCGCCATGCCGTTGCTTACCATCACGCAACCAGAACGTATGGCCGACATGGTCAATACGATGCTAAACATATGTGATGAGCAGGGCCGCCTGCCTGTATGGCATTTGTGGGGGTGCGAGACTGATTGCATGGTGGGTAATCCGGGAGTTATATCTGTGGCTGACGCTATTGTCAAGCAGGTTGATGGTGTGGATATGGAGCGTGCCTTTGAAGCCGTAAAGCGCACGGCCAACCACCCTGGTCGAGGTAATGGGCTGCGCATGAGGTTTGGATATATCCCCGTTGACGCCATGACCGAGGCTGTGGCGAAGGATATGGAGTTTGCCATTGCCGATGGAGCGGCTGCAAATGCGGCGCGCAAGTTAGGCAAGGAGGATGATGTGCGTATGTTTGAGGAGCGCAGCCACTCATATCGCAATTATTTTGACTCTTCGACCGGTTTCATCCGTGGCCTGGATAGCAAACGCGAGTGGCGCACGCCATTTGACCCATATTTTTCGGCGCATGGCAATGGCGACTATTGCGAGGGTAATGCCTGGCAATACACGTGGCTTGTGCCACACGATGTTAAGGGCCTGCAACAATGCTTTGGCAGTCGTGAGAAGATGATTGAAAAGCTCGACTCGTTGTTTACGGTGAGTTCCGATGTGACCGGAGCCAATGCTTCACCCGATATTTCGGGACTCATAGGTCAGTATGCGCATGGCAATGAGCCTTCTCACCACGTCACATATCTCTACACTATGCTTGGTGAGCCATGGAAAACTGCCGACCGCGTGCGTGAGGTGCTTTCAGTCTTGTATCATGACCGTGAGGATGGTCTCTCGGGAAACGAGGATGTGGGGCAGATGTCGGCGTGGTATGTGATGTCGGCCATTGGTCTGTATGAGGTTGAGCCTGCGGGCGGAAGGTACTGGTTCGGCTCGCCATTGGTTGATCAGGCAACGCTGAAGGTGCCTGGTGGGGAGTTTGTAATCAAGGCGGAAAACAACTCGGCAGAGAACAAATACATCCAGCGCGTATGGCTTAATGGTGAGCAGTATGACTATCCGTGGATTGGGCATCACGATGTGATGCGAGGTGGCGAACTCAAGTTCGAGATGGGAAACAATCCGTCATTATGGTATGAGTTAGAGTAATCTACGACTTTCAGTTGTGTGAGTGAGGCTGCAGACCAAATCGTCTGCAGCCTCACCTATTAATTACGCCGCGGGCGGGTAATCAGCGAGACTAACAATAGTAGTACCACTGCACCGATTACCGAGGTGAGGAATGTGCCAAAGGTGCCTACGGGCAACCATCCTAAAGCCTCTACTATCCACCCTCCGAGGAATCCTCCGATTACTCCCACTATCAAGTTAATCACCAGCCCCGAACCGCTGCCATTCACAATCAGGTTCGCAATCCATCCAGCTGCCAAACCTATGAGTAAATACCATATCATATAAGTGTAGCTTTTGTTTAACTCTTTAATAGCAAATATTGTACCTTAATAGTAGCCTATAACATCTGTAATCTGCTGTAAACATACACTATATTATATATATAGGCTCGAAAAGATGTTTTTTTTAAGTTTTTCGCAAAAAAAAGTTTCAATTACTTTTTTCTTACGGAAAGAGTAATTATATTTGCACTCGATTTTCCGCCGCTTTAATTTTGGGTGGAGAGTTGTAGTTCTTTGAACACGCATGTAGGGCTATTTTTGCAAGGTTTTTAGGGTGCGAAGGTTGAAAAATCATCGCAATGTGAAAAAAAATCCCAAAAAATTTGCAGAATAAAAAAATATCCCTACCTTTGCATCCCGTAACGGTTAGTTGCCGATGTAGCTCAGTTGGCCAGAGCACGTGATTTGTAATCTCGGGGTCGTGGGTTCGAATCCCTCCATCGGCTCTCTGATGAGGCGAAAGCTAAGTTGGAGTACAACAAAATACTTGGGAAGATACCAGAGTGGCCAAATGGGGCAGACTGTAAATCTGCTGGCGTACGCCTTCGGTGGTTCGAATCCATCTCTTCCCACTTTCCGAACCGGTCGGGGTTGCAAATGTCATTAGACAACGGGTAGGCTA
>JAFOHD010000050.1 GCA_017421945.1 Alistipes sp.
ACACAAAACACCGCAAAGCTCTACGACCAGTTGGGTATGGCGGAGTATCAGGCAATTGAAGTATTTGTTAAAATGAAAATATAATTATGAGAGTTATCATCGAAAATACAGCGGCACAGGCAGGTCGCTGGGCAGCAGAGTATGTTGCAGCACAGATTAACGCAAAGGCTGCGGTAAGCAGCGAGCCATTTGTATTGGGTCTTCCAACAGGCTCTACCCCACTTGGTATGTACAGCGGTCTGATTGACCTCTACAAGGCAGGCAAGGTGTCGTTTGCAAATGTTATCACATTCAATATGGATGAGTATGTAGGCTTGCCAGAGGAGCACCCTGAGAGCTACCACTCATTTATGTGGAACAACTTCTTCTCACACATCGACATCAAGAAGGAGAATGTAAACATCCTGAATGGCAACGCTGCCGACTTAGAGGCCGAGTGTGCCGACTATGAGGCTCGCATTGAGGCTGCCGGGGGTATCGACCTCTTCATTGGAGGTGTTGGCGAGGATGGTCATCTGGCTTTCAACGAGCCTTTCTCATCGCTTAGCTCACGCACACGCGTAAAGACTCTCACCGAGGATACCATCATCGTGAACTCACGCTTCTTCGGCGGCGACGTTACCAAGGTGCCAAAGCTCTCATTGACCGTAGGCGTAGGCACTGTATGCTCGGCAAAGCAGGTCATGGTGCTGGCTCTGGGACACAAGAAAGCACGCGCCGTGCAGCAGTGTGTTGAGGGTTCGGTTTCACACGCATGGACCATCACTGCTCTGCAACTCCACCCAAAGGGCATTCTCGTTTGTGACGAGCCTGCCGTTGGCGAGTTGAAAGTGAACACCTACCGTTATTTTAAGGATATAGAGAAGAATAATATCTAATTCCACGATTATGGCTACAACACCCACACCCCACATCGGAGCCCACGAGGGCGAGATTGCCGAGAAGGTTATCATGGCAGGTGACCCTCTGCGCGCCAAATTCATGGCAGAGAAATTTCTGGAGAATCCCGTGCAGTATAACTCGGTGCGTGGAATGCTGGGTTACACCGGCACCTACAAGGGTAATCGGGTATCGGTACAAGGCCATGGTATGGGCATGCCATCCATCGGCATTTACACCTATGAACTATTCAACTTCTACGGTGTAAAGAGCATCATCCGCACAGGTTCGGCTGGAGCCTACCACCCCGACCTGCAACTGGGTGACGTGGTGATAGGCATAGGTGCCTGCACCGACTCGAACTACGCTGCGCAGTACAACCTTCCGGGCACATTCTCACCCACTGCCGACTTCGCATTGGCACGTGCTGCCGTTGAGAAGGCCGAAGCAATGGGTATCGACTACAAGGTTGGCAATATTCTGTCGAGCGATATCTTCTATGGGGACAATGCCCAGGGATGGAAGCAGTGGCAGAAGATGGGTGTGCTGGCTGTAGAGATGGAGGCTGCGGCACTCTATATGAATGCTGCACGCAGCGGCAACAAGGCTTTATGCATCTGCACAATCTCAGACTCGCTGGTGCATGGAACGGCTTGCAGTGCCGAGCAACGTCAGACGAGTTTCACCAACATGATGGAGATAGCGTTTGATATTATCTAAACATTTTCTATACAATTAAAAAATGGGCATAATAATTGCCCATTTTTTTGTTAAGTAGATAAAATTCATTAACTTTGGGAAAATCAAACAATCATTACATTATGAAAAATATCGTTGTAATTGGAAGTAGCAATACCGACATGGTTGTCAAGACATCGCATTTGCCCGTTGGAGGAGAGACAGTTCTGGGCGGTGATTTCTTCATGAATGCCGGAGGCAAGGGAGCCAACCAGGCTGTGGCTGCTGCCCGCTATGGTAATAGAGTGGTATTTGTAGCCAAGACAGGCAATGACCTCTTTGGCGAGCAGGTGAGAGAGTCAATGCAAAAGGACGGCATCGTGACCGACTATGTGTATATCGACCAAGAACACCCATCAGGTGTTGCACTGATTACCGTTAATCAGGAGGCAGAGAACTGTATCGTGGTGGCGGGAGGAGCAAACATGTATCTCAATCGTGAGGATATTGACAATGCCCGCAGTGAGATTACAAATGCCAACGTGGTACTTATGCAGCTTGAAACCCCCATTCCAACGGTGGAATATGCAGCCCACATGGCAGCCGAGGCAGGTGTGAGAGTTATCCTCAATCCGGCCCCAGCGCCTGTCGAGCCTCTCAGCCACGAACTGATTCGCGACCTCTACCTCATCACTCCTAACCGCAGCGAAGCGTCGCGCATCACAGGCATTGAGGTCAAGGATATGGCCAGCGCACAGCGTGCCGCTCTGGCAATATATGATATGGGTGCAAGGAATGTGATTATCACTCTCGGCAGCGAGGGTTCACTCGTATATGATGGCAAGATGATGATGCGTGTGGAGGCTATCAAGGTGGATGCTGTTGATACAACCGCCGCAGGTGACACCTACAACGGCGTGCTGGCGAGCGTCATCGCCGAGGGTAAGAGTCTGATTGATGCCGTACACGAGGCAACCATTGCGGGAGCCATCAGTGTCACACGCATGGGCGCACAGCCTGCGGCTCCAACCCGCGAGGAGATTCGAAACTTCAAGAAATCAAAATAATAACTATTAAACACAACCTATTATGTTTATCGTAAACAGTTATCTTTTGGCAGTTATATTCTGCTTTATCACCATGCTCTGCTGGGGTTCATGGGGAAACACTCAAAAGCTGGCAGGCAAGACATGGCGATATGAATTATTCTACTGGGACTATGTCATCGGCATGGTGCTGTTCACACTCCTGCTGGGCTTCACCATGGGTAGCATCGGTAGCGAGGGACGTCCATTTGTGGAGGATCTGATGCAGGCTGACAAGGCAAACATTTTGAGTGTGATTATCGGCGGTGTCATATTCAATGCCTCAAATATTCTGCTTTCGGCATCGGTTTCATTGGCAGGTTTGTCAGTGGCATTCCCATTGGGAGTTGGTCTGGCATTGGTGTTGTGTGTGATTATAAACTATATGGGCGCACCAAAGGGTGATCCAATGCTACTGTTCCTGGGTGTTGCTTTGATTGTTATTGCTATCATCTGCAACGGTATCGCATCGGGCAGAGTGAGCAAGGGCGGCGAAGAGAGCAAGTCCAACCGCAAAGGTATCATTCTGTCAATGGTCGCAGGCGTGTTGATGTCGTTCTTCTACCGTTTCGTGGCCAAGGCTATGGATTTGGACCACTTTGAGCAGCCTACCGAGGGCATGCTCACCCCTTACTCGGCAATCTTCATCTTCTCGATTGGTGTTTTGTTGAGTAACTTCATCTTCAACACACTCGTTATGCGTCACCCATTCGTGGGCGAGCCTGTGGCTTATAAGGAGTACTTCAAGGGCTCATTCTCGACTCACCTTGTAGGAGTTTTGGGTGGTTGCATCTGGTGCCTGGGTACTGCGTTCAGCTACATCGCAGCAGGTAAGGCCGGTGCAGCAATCTCATACGCATTGGGACAGGGAGCTCCTATGGTTGCCGCCATCTGGGGTGTATTCATCTGGAAGGAGTTCAAGGGCAGCGACAAGAAAACCGACATGTTGCTGGCTATCATGTTCCTCTTCTTCATTGCAGGCTTGGGACTCATTATCGTATCGGGAGGTAATTAATCTGAACATATCATCTATGACAAGGGGGTTGCACGACTTTAAGGTCAGCAGCCCCCTTTTTTAGTTGTTTGCAGCGTGAATCATTAGCAACTTTCAATATTTTACCTATCTTTGTCATAGAACTATTGATGAAGATAATGAGAGGACTATTTTTAACAATTATTGCCACCCTCACCACCCTCACGCTCTTTGCGCAGTCACACCCAGCACTGCAAGGCAAGGTGGTGGACACATCGGGTAACGCAATCGAGTATGCAACAGTTGTAGTCACCGACCAAAGTAACAACACCATAGCCTCGGCAAGTGTAAACCAGGGCTCGTTCTCTATCGCACACATACCCCAAGGCGAATACTATGTATCAATTCTCCTGGTAGGCTACCACCCCTACGAGAGTGAGATTACCCGCTTGGGAGCGCAGAGCGTCAATCTGGGCACAATCACCTTCCATGAGGTTGAAAACCAACTCAAGCAGATAACCGTAACGGGCGAGAAGAATCGTATAGTCTATAAGTTGGACCGCAAGACCATCAACGCCTCATCGTCACTCTCGGCCGTGGGAGGTACTGCCATTGACGTGCTGAGTTCCACACCCTCGATACGCATCGATGCCGATGGAGGAGTGTCGTTTCGAGGCAGCACAGGATTTCTGGTATATGTCGATGGTAAGCAGAGTGCCCTGGAGGGCGCACAAGCCCTGGCACAGATTCCGGCGGCAAGTATCGAGGACATTGAAATCATCACCACCCCCTCGGCACGTTATCGCACCGATGGTGATGCAGGCATAATCAACATCAAGACCAAGCGCACCGACGAACAGGGCTTCAGCGGTATGGTAAACATGGCCGGCAGCACGGTAGGGGCGTGGAATACCGACCTTATGTTGAGTTACAAGAAGGGTGCAAGCCGCTGGTACATAGGCGGCACAGGCATTGAGGACCGTGGCAAGAGCGACTTCTACCAGACCAAGACAACCATCGTTGACGACTTCACCACAACATCCATAGCCGACGGCAGTCGTAACCGAAACAATGCTTCATATATAGGCAAACTCGGATGGGAGCTCGCTCTTGACAAACATTCGCTTCAGGTGGAATTGCAGAGTGGCATGACCAAGAATGCCCGCGGAGGAGATATGCTCTACGACGAACATCGCATGCAGGGTACAAACATACTTAACGACAACACCTACGACAGCCACGACCGCTACTCAAACGAGAAGCAGCTGGCACAGATAGCAACCGACTACACATGGAAGGTAAACGAGCGTGGCGACATATTTTCAATCACGGGACGCCTGCGCTACGACTGGTACGCATTGGAATATACCGAGAGTAATATGTTTGAGACCTCGGGTCAAAGATATGAGGGTACGCGAGGCTACGAGAGTGAACACCACTGGGATTTTGACGGTACGGCAAACTACGCCCTGCACTATGCACCCTCGGGCAGTGCCGACATAGGATACCAATATACATCTTACAGCGAGCATGGTGACTACAACATAAAATATTGGGACCGCCAGCAGCACGATTTCATGTGGCAGGATGACCTCTATGCCCCATTCTTCTACCGCCGACAGATTCACTCGGCTTACGTCATGCTGAACCACCGATTCGGCAACCTTGAACTCGACGCGGGCGTGCGTACCGACCACACCATTGACGAGATGACCATTGAAATCGAGGATGCCAGCCGTTACATCAAACGCACCGAGCTGTTCCCTTCGGCTCACATGGCCTACAACA
The DNA here is from genome assembly GCA_017421945.1 of Alistipes sp. Lineage (GTDB taxonomy): Bacteria > Bacteroidota > Bacteroidia > Bacteroidales > Rikenellaceae > Alistipes. Next base: position 5,404 of record JAFOHD010000050.1, read on the forward strand.
ATGGCAACGACACCTACTCCGCAGGGTACTCCTATCGCACCTCTCGTCCAGGCATATGGCAGCTTGAGCCCTACATCACATACGAGGATTACTACACCAAGATGACGGGTAACCCCGACATCAAACCCGAATACATACACTCTGCCGAGATTGGCTACCGCAGAAGGATTGCCGAGAAACACTCGCTTGCGCTAACGGCCTTCTACCGCCATCGCCGTGGCGTGAGAGAGAGGGTGCGTGTGGCCTACGAGCCGGGCGTGACACTTGATTCGCTCATAAATGCAGGCGTCGACCGTACCATGGGCATCGAACTCAACTCCACCATCAAAACCTGCCGCTGGTGGGATATGACCATAAACGGTTCTTTGTTCCGATACGACTTCAACGCAAAGTATGAGGGTTGCAGTGATAATACCAACACAAGTTATATGTTCTCAATGATAAACAACTTCACATTGGGAAGCAACACTTTGTTACAGGTGGACGCCTTTGCCGTGGGCCCGACAGTACTTACCCAGGGTCGCGAAGAGGCATATTGCTACTTTGATGTGGCTCTACGCCAGCAACTCTTCAACAAACGACTGTCGCTGTCGCTTGTGGCTCACGACATATTCCGCACAGCGCGATACGACAACTATCGCAAATCGCCAACGCTGATATCTACGACACATGTAAAACCCAAATATCCCAACATAGTACTTTCTCTGAGCTACGCTTTCAATACCAAGCACAAAGCCCACACGGGAGCCGCTACGAAGGGGGCCATTTTTGACGGAAAGGATTTTTAACACAAGCAATATGAAGATACGTTTCTGCATAGAATATTTCGCGCAAGATGACCAGCAACTACACATTGTCATTGACAATAACACACGCCATGCCATGCTACGCTGCGGCAACGGCAAGTGGAGTGTGGAGTGCGAGGTAAAACGCTCTGCGACATATCACTATGAACTTTGCTCAACCGCAAACACCACGATACGCAAGGAGCTATTCACGCATCAGATACCCAAGTATCAAGGGGATTTGACAATATATGACTGCTGGTGGGATTCCCCCACGATGCAACCATTCTACTCATCGTTTTTCACCGACTCAATCCTTCGCCGCAAGGGTGTGAGCAAAAAACATGTAACCCCTGCAAATGGAGAGATGCTCATCGAGGTGGATGCCCCCTCGCTAAGCAGCAACGAGGGTATTGCCATCGTAGGTGGAAGCTACGCACTGGGCGGCTGGAACTGCGAGTGCTGCATCAAATTGTACCCCATATCAAGCACCACATGGCAGGCCATACTGCCACGTGAGGCGGCCGGTTCGGAATACAAATTCATCATCACCGATAGGCAAGGCCGGTTCAAATCCTACGAGGATGGCAGCAACCGCCTGCTACCCCACTATGGATATGCGACATGTATCGTAAGAGGATTGCGATTGCGCCACACCGAGGAGTTGTGGCGTGGTGTAGGTGTAGCCATACCCATCTTCTCGCTGCGCAGCGAGCAAAGCTGGGGCGTGGGAGAGTTCAGCGACCTGAAACTTATGGCACAATGGGCAAAGAAGACAGGGTTGTCGGTGATTCAGGTTCTGCCCGTAAACGACACATCGTCAAGTTTCACATGGCGTGATTCATACCCCTACAATGCCATCTCATCGTTTGCTCTGCATCCCCTATACCTGGGAGCAAAGGCGGCCGTGGAGTGTTGCGCAAAGGGTGCAGACGATGCCACAAAAGAGAGATTACGCTGCTTGATTGACAAATACACACCCAAAGCAAAGAAACTCAATCAGTTGGCAACGATAGACTACGACAAGGTAATCAAGTTGAAACTAGCATTTCTGAAGGAGTTATACAAACTATGCGGGAAGCAGGTGCTGGCAACAAAGCAGTTTCTCGGCTTCCTTGTTGAGAGTCAGGAGTGGCTGTTGCCCTACGCCATCTACTGCACACTGCGAGACAAGAACTCCACAACCGACTTCCAACAATGGAATGAGTTATCAACTTACAATCAGTCACTTGCCTTTGATTACGCACTGAAAAACAAGAGCAAGGTGGGGTTCTACTGCTTTATGCAATATCTGCTTGATGGCGAGCTATGCGAAGCGAGAAGATATGCCCACTCGGTCGGTGTAGCACTCAAGGGCGACATCCCCATTGGTGTATCACCTTGCAGCGTGGATGTATGGTGTGCGCCCGAACTCTACAACACCTCAATGTCGGCAGGCGCACCACCCGATGCTTTTGCCGAGGAGGGGCAGAACTGGGGTTTCCCGACATATAACTGGGAACGCATGGCGGAAGATGGATATGATTGGTGGCGACGTCGTCTGCAAAAGATGGCTCGCTACTTCGATGCCTACCGCATTGACCACATACTCGGATTCTTCCGTATATGGGAGGTGCCTCGCAAAGCTCAAAGTGCCATTCTGGGACACTTCTACCCATCGTTGCCATACACGGCAGAGGAGATTAAAGATCGTGGCATAGAGTTTAACCCCGAGGAGGATTGCTCGAAGGATTACACCGACAGCAATAAGCTCTTTGTTGCCTACCCCGAGGGTGGATATACACCTCGCATTGAGGGTTACAAGACTCCAAACTTCAAAGCCCTCACCGAGACAGAACAGCAGGCTTACATGCAGCTACACGAGGAGTTCTTCTATCATCGGCACAACGATTTCTGGCGTGCTTGCGCACTGAAACGCCTCCCGGCGCTTATGAGGAGTACCCGCATGCTTACATGTGGTGAGGATTTGGGAATGATTCCTGCCTGTGTACCGGAGGTGATGAGTGGCGAGGGTATTCTCTCGCTTGAGATTGAGCGCATGCCCAAACAGATGGGCGTAGCATTTGGCAACACAGGAGAGTACCCCTACTTCTCGGTAACTGCCACATCTACGCACGACATGTCGAACATTCGCAGCTGGTGGGAGGAGGACGCTGCGCTCACGCAACACTATTGGAATAACATACTGCACAAGGAAGGCTCGGCAGAGAAGACATGTTCGGCAGCAACGGCACGCCTGATTATCGAGCGACAGATGCGCTCCAACTCAATTCTTGCCATATTGCCATTGCAGGATTGGCTGGCTATGGATGAGAATCTGCGACATGCAGACCCCGCAACCGAGCGCATAAACATACCTGCCAACCCCAACCACTATTGGCGTTACCGAATGCATATAACCATTGAGCAGCTGCTCAAAGAGCGACAATTCAACGATAGTGTCAGGGAGTTGGTCAAGATGCGCTGACCTAACTCTACCAAACATTACAGCAGCAACAAAAAATCCGCACCCCACACATGGGATGCGGATTTTCAATTCATCGAGTAACAATTACTTCGACAACTCTGCCAAAGCAGCCTTCGCAGGAGTTGCATATGGCTCGGCAGTAACCTTACCCAGGCACTCAATAGCCTTAGCCTTGTTCTCCTTGGCGTTGTATGCAGAACCGAGGTTGAAATATACGAAGCTCTTATCCTCATCTGTTGTCTGCAAAGCAGCAGCAGCCTCACCAATCTCGATTACCTTTGCATAGTCCTTCTTCAGGAAGTAAGCCTGCACCAAAACCTTCTGTGCAAGAGCCTTGTCAGCGATAGACTCTGACATTGCGATGATGCCATCAAAATCATTTGCCTGCTGCATAGCTGCAATCTTGTTGTTGGTGTACTGGCTCATCTTTGCCTTTGCCTCCTTGATAGCAGCGTCATACTTTGGGCTTGGAAGAGCAGCAATCTGAGCACAAACCTTCATACCATCGTCATACTTCTCTGACTTGAAGTAGCTCTCAGCAAGCATCATTGCGAGGTCAGTGTTCTTGTTGTTAGCTGCGTAACCCTTTGCAAAAATCTCAATAGCCTTTGCATAGTCACCGTTGTTGAAGTATGGGCCACCGTGAGCCTTATAAACCTGACCGATAGTAGTTGTCGCAGTTGTAGCAGCCTTGGTGTTACGGTAAGACTTTGCCTTTGCAGCAGCCTTCTCCAATGCGGCGATAGCCTCAGCAAACTTTGCCTCCTTGGCCTTTGGATCCTCCAACTTAGTTGCAGCACCTGCCGCCAACTTACCAACATAAACGTACATAACTGGAAGGTTCTTCTTTGCATTCTCAACACATCCTGCGATTGTAGCATCCTCCTCCTCTGAACCATCAGCAATAATAGTCTCATAGAGCTCAGCAGCCTTCGCAAAATTCTTGGCAGCAATAGCCTTAGATGCCTCATTGAAGTTCTCAACAATGCTCTGCGCCTGAGCAAATGACAAGCCCATAAGCGCAACGACCATCAAAACAAACTTTTTCATAATTTTGAGTTAATTAATGTTTATAGGTTTATATTACAATTATTTCGTTCTAAAATCCAAGGTGCAAAGGTAGCTTATTTTTTACTTTACTGCAAATTTTATCACACAAGCTAACTAATATTTAACATTTTATCACCTCAATTTCTTAAAAAATTCCTGCATAAGTATCTCACACTCCTGCTTCATGACACCCTTTGTCACCTCGGTCTTGGGATGAAGTATCTTGCCCTGCACGGTTGTGTAGCCTCGCTTGGGGTCGTCAGCACCATACACCACTCTATCTATCTGGCTCCATGCCAAGGCTCCTGCACACATTATACACGGCTCCACAGTGACATACAACGTACAACCCTTCAAATACTTACCGCCCAAAGTGGTCGCTGCCGCGGTTATTGCCTGCATCTCGGCATGGGCTGTAGCATCACACAAAGTTTCAACCAGATTGTGCCCACGGCCTATAACCCTGCCACCCGCAACTACAACAGCTCCAATAGGGACTTCCTCTCTCTTTAACGCATGATGAGCCTCATCTATTGCCATTTGCATGAACTTTTTGTCAATATCGATGCTACTTTTGTTCATTTTTCATAAATTTTCATCTTACGAAGGTAATAAAACCTCCGAAAAGAAACAAATTTTTCATCACGCTCACACTCTTATTGCAAATATAAGCCAATTACAACATCAAGTATTGCAAATTTTATTATCTTTGCGTGTTAGGAAACAATTAAAACACGAAATAAAATGTATAGAAGTCATACTTGTGGCGAGTTACGCATCGAAAATGTTGGACAGAGCGTTACACTTGCCGGTTGGGTGCAGAAGGTTCGTAACCTGGGTGCGATGACATTCATCGACCTGCGTGACCGTTACGGCATCACTCAGATTGTAGTTGAGGAGAACTCCCCCGCTCAGGCGCGCGAGGCGGCTGCAAAGTTGGGACGTGAGTTTGTCCTTCAGGTTAAGGGTAGCGTCATCGAGCGTTCATCGAAAAATGCAAAGATGCCTACGGGAGATATTGAGGTTGCCGCTCAGGAGGTTAACATACTGAACGAGTCGCAGACTCCTCCATTTCCCATTGAGGAGAACTCTGACGGTGGCGACGACCTGCGCATGAAGTACCGTTACCTCGACCTGCGTCGTCCACCTCTGCAACGTAATATGGAGCTCCGTCACCGCATGGCAATTGCCATCCGCACATTCCTTGACAAGGAGGGATTCCTCGAGATTGAGACTCCATATCTGGTGGGTTCCACCCCTGAAGGTGCGCGCGACTTTGTGGTACCAAGCCGCATGAACCCTAATCAGTTCTACGCACTGCCACAGTCGCCACAGACATTGAAGCAGCTTCTGATGGTTGCCGGCTACGACCGCTACTTCCAGATTGTACGTTGCTTCCGCGATGAGGACTTGCGTGCCGACCGCCAGCCCGAGTTTACACAGATTGACTGCGAGATGTCGTTCGTTGAGCAGGAGGATGTGTTGGGGATCTTCGAGCGTTGGGCAAAATATATGTTCAAGGATGTTATGGATATTGAGTTCACGGCTCCTTTCCAGCGCATGCCTTGGATTGAGGCCATGGAGAAGTATGGCTCCGACAAGCCCGATTTGCGTTTTGGCATGGAGTTCCACGACATCACCGACCTGGCACACGGCCACTCATTCCCGGTATTTGATGATGCCGAGTATGTTGTAGGTTTTGCTGCGACAGGTTGCGCAGGTTACACACGCAAGCAGATTGACGCCCTCACCGACTACGTGAAGCGTCCACAGGTGGGTGCCAAGGGTTTGGTATGGATTCGTATGGACGAGC
>JAFOHD010000051.1 GCA_017421945.1 Alistipes sp.
AAACATTTAAACAAAATAACCAAGTCTTCAAAATAGTTCCCTGCCAGGAAGAAGACCAAACCACGTTCTTTAGATACAAAATCTACCCGCATAGATTTCCTTATAGCTTTGCGAAACTGAACACTTATTACATTGGTTCAACTCTCGGTTTCTCAAAATCAGGCCTCAGCCCCCTCGGGGGAGTGTACGCACCAGTGGAAGGTTGCGAACTCCGGAGCCCCACACCTTGACTTATCGGCAGATTCGTCAAACAAGAAAAGGAAACGCTATGCGGTTTTTGTTTATGATAAAACTTATTTATTAACATACTAAATTTATTAATAATGACATATTATATCATTACGGCTATAATATCGGCAATAGTGGGTGTAGGTATCTATATTATAATAGCTACATACATCACCAAGAATACGATAAAAAAGCAATGTGCCGCAGCACTCAAGGAGGCTGAGGCTGAAGGAGAGATGATTAAAAAGGAGAAGATTCTCCAGGCAAAGGAGAAGTTTATCCAGCTCAAGAGCGAGCACGACCGTAACGTCAATCGCCGCAATCAAGAACTTGCACAGGCCGAGCAGCGTGCCAAGCAGCTGGAGAACAACCTGCAAAATCAGCAACGTGACCTTGAAAACAAAATCAAGGAGAACGACCGCATGAAGGCTCAGATGGACAACCAGATAAATAGCCTTAATAGCCGCAAAGAAGAGCTTGCGGGCATTATTAAGGAGCAGAACGTACGTCTGGAGCAGATTTCAGGCATGAGCGCCGAGGATGCCAAGAACATCCTTATTGAGAACATGAAGGCTGAGGCAAAGGCCGAGGCTGACTCATACATCAACGAGACCATCGAAGAGGCAAAGCTCACTGCTACAAAGGAGGCAAAGCGAATCATCGTAGCCTCTATTCAGCGTGTAGCAACAGAGACTGCCATCGAGAATGCCGTTACGGTGTTTAACATCGACAGCGATGAGGTTAAGGGTCGCATCATTGGCCGTGAGGGTCGTAACATACGCGCCCTGGAGGCTGCAACTGGCATTGAGATTATCGTGGACGATACCCCTGAGGCTATAATCCTCAGCGGTTTTGACCCCGTACGCCGCGAGATTGCACGCTTGGCTCTGCACCAGCTTGTAACCGACGGTCGTATCCACCCTGCACGTATCGAAGAGGTAGTGGCAAAGGTGAAGAAGCAGATTGAAGAGGAGATTGTCGAGGTAGGTAAGCGCACAGCTATTGACCTTGGTATTCACGGTCTGCACCCAGAGCTTATCCGCTTGATTGGTAAGATGAAGTACCGCTCATCATACGGCCAAAACCTCTTGCAGCACGCACGTGAGACAGCCAACCTGGCGGGTATCATGGCTGCCGAGCTGGGACTTAACCCAAAGTCTGCACGCCGTGCCGGATTGTTGCACGATATTGGCAAGGTGCCCGATGACGAGCCAGAGTTGCCACACGCAATCATAGGTATGAAGCTCGCCGAAAAGTACAAGGAGAAGGCTGACGTATGCAACGCCATCGGAGCCCACCACGACGAGGCCGAGATGACATCAATGATAGCACCCATCATTCAGGTGTGCGATGCTATTTCGGGCGCACGCCCAGGCGCACGCCGTGAGGTTGTGGAGTCATACATCAAGCGTTTGAAGGAGATGGAGGACATCGCGCTCTCATACCCAGGTGTGGTTAAGACATACGCCATCCAGGCAGGTCGTGAACTGCGTGTCATTGTGGGTGCCGACAAGCTCTCGGACCAGGAGTCAGAGTCATTGTCACACGACATAGCAAAGAAGATTCAGGACGAGATGACATACCCTGGACAGGTGAAGATTACCGTAATACGCGAAACCCGCTCGGTAAGCTACGCAAAGTAAACCTGTTGATAACTATAACGAATGGGACTCCTCCGATTGGAAGAGTCCCATTTATATTAACGGCACGGCATCGTTTAACAGTTGAACGCGCATAAAAGCATCAGGTAAGATTTGACCCGATTGCAATCAACTACGGTACAGGGTCATAGCCGCTACCGCCCCACGGATGACAGCGCAAAAGGCGTTTTACGGTGAGCCACACCCCCTTTATCGGGCCGTGCTTACGCAGAGCCTGAAGCGCATACTGCGAACACGTTGGCGTGAAACGACACGTTGGGGGTTTTAGTGGCGAGATACACAACTGATAAAACCTCACCAACACAATAAGCGGGAATATAGCGATACGCTTACATAGCTGCGCACACTTGCTCCAGAATTCGTTGTACTGCATTGCTGATGGTTTTATATGAGTGAACCTCCTTGGTGGAGTATATCAATGCTAAGTCAAGGCTGTGGCTCTGCTGCTCAAGCTTGCAGCGTAGCTCCGCGCGCAATGGGCACAAGCGATAGGCTTCACGCGTACGACGTTTGAGCAAGTTGCGTTTGTTTGCACGTTTGTGAAACTTCTTTGGTACCGAAAACATCACCTCTATGCCCCCAGCCATACAACTTACACCTTGCAGATTATCCATTACTGCATCACCGCAAATTTGAGTCTTTGACTCGCTCGATATATAAAAGGAATAGCGGTAGGGATAGACAAAACCACCCTTGCCCTCACCAAAGAGCTGGCGAATGGACTTCTGCGACCTCAGTCGCTCACTACGTGGCAACCTTAAATCGGGCATGGCTCTATTATTTTGCTACAGAAGTGCGCGCACGGCTCTTCTTGGCAAGTTTGGTCTGCTGGGTACGAATAAACTCCTCCTTTGCCTCATCGGTGCGAATCTCAACATCACCAACCTCCTCGCCACGCTTGAGCTTGGCAAGATAGAGGTCGATAGCCTTGGCCATGGAAGGTGCTTCGGGAGACGGAGCTGAGGCCTTGACCTTCATGCCGGCATCAAGCGCAGCACGCAACGTAGCCTCGCCAAAGGTGGCGATGACGGGTAACTGCTCCAACTTGAAGTTATCCATAACACTCTTCACATCAGATGGTGAGTAGAGTGCCATCAAATCATACTCCGAAGGCTTCACATCGCCCATGTCGGCAGCTACGGTAAGTGCCAAAATCACGGGATCATAATTTATCTTGAGTTTTGTCAACGTCTCAGGGAGTTCTGGTTTATGAGGCTCGCTCAGAGCAAGCAACAGACGCTCGCTCTTGTACTTGATGATAAGCTCGAGCAACGACGTAAAGGTTCCATCGGCAAATGATATCTTACGCTTGCGATAAACGATATACTTCTGCAAATAGAGCGCAACAGCCTCGGTATTACAGATATACTTCATCGTCTCGGGAACGGTAATACGAGCCTCCTCGCACACCTTGAAGAAACTATCTACGGTGGTACGTGATGTGAAGATTACCGCTGTATGATCAAGAATTTCAACACGTTGAGAACGGAACTCCTTCAGGCTTACGCCTACAACACGAATCAAAGGTTTATAATCTACTTCTACTTTATACTTTGTCGACAACTCATAGAAAGGTGATTTTTCAATCACGGCAGGACGAGGCTGCGACACTAAAACTCTTTTTACCATTTCCATTTTTTAACTCTTTTCTCACGTAAGCCTAACCACTCCCTGCCATAAAAGTGACAAAGGTAAGATTTCGACGGCGCAAAGGTACAAAATCCAATGCAAAATCGAAACTTTTTTTGAAATAAAGAAGCTTACACTCTCACGAATAAACAATACAAAAACCAATAAAGCGGCCATAGAGCCCACTTTTAGCCACCCAAGATAACTTTCACCATCGCCCATTTGTGATATAAGTAGAGCTGGAGCGACCATCACCACAGCCATGACAAAATATATTAGGCGTATGCGCATGAGTGCCGACACCTCGTACATCGAATGGGTGACAAAACCCACCATCAGCAACACGACATATTGCGCAATGACAACCACTATAAACAACGCCACAACAACAACGGGCATATAGAATAGTTGCGAAGGCTCAAATCCGCTATCCGAGCGCCATAGAGCCACAGCCGACAAGATACCCACCAGGACCATGCCCAAGATAAACAGTTTTCCAAGCGAACCATAGAATATATCGCTACGACGACGTTCCTGAGCCCTGTCGACCATAACCACTTGTCGCTGGAAAACCGAACGGAAAAGCACCATCACATCATCAAAATAGCGGTACATACAAAACATATAGTATATGACCGCTATTGCGATAAGTACATTATACAACAACGGCATCCACTCGCCTATGCCCGACTCTGTGGCAGAGAGCAATACCTCGATATCGGTCGATGATTCGGCTACGGGGACATCGGCTACGGGCATGACACCCTCGGCATAGGTTGTATTCTCGCCCAAGATGGAGTGTACCGAACTATCGTGATATACCTCCCGCGCCTGACGCCACTTATCAACAATATTATGAAAAGTTGATGATGAGGCCACATGCGACTGCGAAGAGGCATCAAGCAGCGTGTCGGCAGGTTGCAATGAACCTGTCCAACGCTCTGTCATGCGGCGCAGAGTTACCTCAGAGAGAGTATCCAATCCTGAAGATTGAAGTATGTCGTTAGCCTGCTCAACCATTATTCATCAACTCTTTTTAGCTCTATGCGGAACGTTGTTCCCTGACCCAATTCCGACTTCACAACCGCAATCCTGCCGTGATGATAATCCTCAACTATGCGGCGTGAGAGCGACAATCCCAGGCCCCAGCCACGCGTCTTGGTGGTGAAGCCAGGCTCAAATATACGGTTCCAGTTACTCTTGGCAATACCCTTACCCGTGTCGCTCACATCGATAATCACCGAGCGTTCCGTAGCCCACAAACGCACATCTATATCGCCCTTGCCCTGCATGGCATCGAGTGCATTCTTGAGCAAGTTCTCGATAACCCACTCAAACAGCGCAACATTGATATTTGCCTTCACGGGAGCCATTGCCAGACCGTTATACGAGAGCGAGACATTGCGTGGCACACGCTTGCGGAAGTACATCACCGTGTCGCCCACAACCTCGTTCACACTGCGAGGCTCAAGCACAGCCTCGGAGCCAATCTTCGAGAAACGATCGACAATCTTCATCAGGTGCTGCAAATCCTTCTGCATCTCGTCCACAACCGAGGAGTCAATATCCTGCGTGCGCAGATATTCTACCCATCCCAAAAGTGACGATGTGGGTGTCCCCAGCTGATGCGCCGTCTCCTTCGCCAAACCAATCCACACCCTATTCTGTTCGTCCTGCTTGGTGGACTGCAATGCAATGAGCGCAAAGATGATGAAGATGGCAATGATAAGCCACTGGGCATAGGGGAAGTAGTACAATGCCGTCAAAAGTTGTGAACGCCCATAGAAGATTATATGGCTATGCCCCTGCGACCACATGATGCGCACGGTGCGGGGCGTGTTCTGCTCGGTGAGTTCATCAAGCTTGCGGCGGAACTTATCGGGGTCACGCAACACATCCTCGGGGATGCGGTTGCTGACAATAAGCGACAGATTCTCATCCGTGATGATGAAGGGGATATTGTTCTGTGTGCTGACAATATGCGAGATAAGAGCATCGGTGCGGTAGTTTCCAAAGGCATCACGGCTCACACGCTCCATGGCCGCAACCCACAAAGCAACATCGTTCTGCTCCTTTTGGCGCAAAACATCAGCCAGACGATAGTTATAGAAGAGCGACAAGGCTGCCAAAGCCATGCCGATCATCAATATCGACATTCGACTGCGGAACGATATCTTTATGTGGAAGGGAAATTTCATACTACGTTAGTTGCGTTGCGTATCCTGCTCTTTAAGAATCTTGTGATAACGCTCACTATCATTAAGCAGTTCAACTGCCTTAATCACAGCACTATCCGAGCGCAGATTATACTCCACAACGCCCTCATAGTAATTATGGCGCAGGATGATATCGCTATTTATAAGGTCTTGAATCTCCTCACGGTAGGTACGCAGGTTATCCATCTTCTGGTCCTTGAGTTTTGACTCAATCTGATTCAAGTCCTCAATAAAGGCATCGTCGTAACGCTCCTCCTTCGAAGTCTTCTTCAGCAGCTCCAGAGCATCGCGCGTGCGTGACTGGTAAGGCACATCCTTGTCGGCCATAAATTGCACAAACTCCTCATAGTCGGCATCGGTGATTGAGAAAGTTCTATTGTCAACCTGCATGTTGGGATGGCGGCGCATATACTCGTCAATATAATCCTCAATGAAGCCCAAATTATAGAGCAGCACCGCAAAGGTGGAGATATACTCGGCATCAACCTTCACATCGGGCATAAGTCCCTTGCCATCATACACCTTACGGCCGTTACGAGTCTTAAATTCATTGCTCAGCGAGTCGGGAATAACCACATCCTTGGCATCATCCTGATGAGCGTAGTTGATGCGCTGCACACATCTGCCCGAGGGGATATAATACTTTGCCGTGGTGAGCTTCACATAGGCGTTATAGCCAAGTGGCAACACCGTCTGCACCAAACCCTTGCCATAGGAGCGTTGTCCCATAAGCACCGCGCGGTCCATATCCTGCAACGCACCGCACACAATCTCGGATGCCGAAGCCGATGAGCCGCTTATGAGTGCCACAACGGGAACATCACCCAGCACAGGTACTGATTCTGTAATATATTCACGGCGCGACTGCTCGCTGCGACCCTTCATTGTGAGTACCTTGCTACCCTTGGGCACAAACATGCCGAGAATCTTTATTGCCTCGCTGACACTGCCACCTCCGTTATCACGATAGTCGAGCACCACACCTTTGATGGGCTGCTCCTGACGCAGACGCTCAATCATCGAGCGCATATCATCATAACAACCATCTGTGAAATCAGCATGTCGGATGTATGCTATGCCATCCTCAACAAAACCTGCATAGGGGACACCCGGGATAGCAATGCGGGCACGCGTAATTTCCAGCTCCTCGACCTCTCCCGTGAGCAGGCGGCGCACGGCGAGCTTTACCTTGGTGCCAGGAGTACCCTTAAGTTTGGATGATATCTCGGCAGTGGTACACTTGGTGACATCCTCGCCATCTATACGCACAAACTTATCGCCTATCTTCAGACCCGCCTTATCGGAAGGAGACCCCTTGTATGGCTGGGCAATAACCACACCGCTACTGTCACGCTTCATGCGTATGGTAGCTCCAATGCCGCCATACTTACCCGTAGCCATAAGCTCAAAGTCGTTCATCTCCTCCTCCGACATATACTGTGTATATGGGTCGAGATTGCGAACCATCCCCTGCGCACCATCGCTCATGAGTTTGTCGGCACTCACCTCATCAACATACTGAAGGCTGAGCTCACGCATCATATTGACCATAATCTCCATATTGCGGCCCAAGCCCATATCGTCCTTTGTCGCACGCACACCCACGATGACCACCGTCACCAGCAACACGAGCGCACCTATGCAAAACAAACCTCTCTTCATAACTCTACTCTGCTATCACTTAGCCCAATCGGTAAACAATCTTTGCCACACCACGGCGTATGCCACTGACGACAATCTCCTCGCCCTGCTGCTCAACCTCAATCTCATCCTCAAAAAGCATCACAATACGGTCGAGTATGTTGGTAGCCTTAAACACCATTCTGCCTTCAGCCTGGCTCTTCAACGAGAATCCCGCAGCAGCAAACATGGCAATCAGTTCATCGGCATCTGTTGCCATATTCCACTTCATGCGGCGCACAACAAAGCCAAACCATGGATATGCTGCCGACAACACCACCACGGCAGCAACCAGCAACTGTCCGCGCTGGGTGGCTAACGTAGCCACAACGTAGTCCCACACACTCACATCCATACCTTTGGTGGTTGCAACACTCAACCACACTACGCCTAAATACAAAACGCAGAAGGCTAAAAAATATTTTACTGCTCGAAATAAATATCTCATAATCAAACAATTATTTACTCATCAAAATTCTCTTTAATTGCTCTTGCCACACGCTGCATAAGCCACGCCGGAGTAGATGTCGCTCCACAGATGCCCACGCTCGTACATCCTGCGAACCACTCGCTCTGCAATTCACTCTCCTCCTCGATATTGTGGCTCCGAGGATTAGCCTTGCTACACACATCGTAGAGCACTTTGCCATTGCTCGACTTCTTGCCGCAAACAAAAATCACCACATCGAAGCGGCGTGCAAACTCAGCCAGTGCCTTTTCACGATTCGACACGCGGCAGCAAATGGTGTCATCCACGACAAGCATATCGTCGCCCCGCAGACGCTGCTTCATCATCTCGGCCAGATGCCAAAAGAGGGCTACGCTCTGCGTGGTCTGCGAAAGGAAAAATATGGGGCGCGAGAAATCTATCAGTTCCAAATCCGACTCACACTCCACCACCACAACCCTATCATCCACCTGCCCCGTCAGCCCTACAACCTCGGCATGGCCTCGCTTGCCCAACAGCACAACCTGACCTCCAACCTGCTGCATCCTCTCATATGCAGCCACAACCTTGCGCTGCAACTGCGCCACAACGGGACATGTGGCATCTATAACCCTGATGCCCAACTCCTCGGCACGACGGAACGTGGCGGGGGGCTCTCCATGCGCACGGATAAAGAGGTCACGCCCGGCAAGCGACGGCATATCGGCATGTGTCACCGTATGCAGACCCAACCCCTCAAGGCGTTGCACCTCCATGCGATTGTGAACAATATCCCCCAGCGAATAGACCTCGCTGCCAAGCTCCTGCAATGCAGACTCGGCTTTGGTGATGGCTCGCACCACGCCAAAGCAAAATCCCGAATTATGGTCTATCTCGATGTGCATACTACCCTACAACCTGCTCATACTGCTTCATAAACCACGCCATCTGCTCCTCAACACTCATGTAGCTGTTGTCAAGCTCGATGGCATCATCGGCACGACGCAGAGGCGAAATCGCACGTGTCATATCGGCCTTATCGCGCGATATGACATTCTCCAGCACCTGCTCAAAGGTCACCCCATCACCCTTAGCCTTGAGTTCGGCATAGCGTCGCTCGGCCCTCACACGGGCGTCAGCGGTCATGTAAATCTTCAGCTCGGCATCGGGAAACACCACAGTGCCTATATCCCTGCCATCCATCACCACACCTCGCTCGTGGCCCATCTGCTGCTGCAGGGCAACGAGCTTCTCACGCACCTCACGTATTGAACTCACACGGCTGACCATGTTGCTTACATCAATGCCTCGGATACGCTCCTCGGCATATTCGCCATTGACATAGATATCGCTGGCACCGCGCTGTGGGTTGAACTTAAACGATATGTTGATGTGGGGCAGAGCCTCAACCACAGCCTCGGCATTGAACTCCGCACCCGAGATAATACCATTCTCAAGGGCATAGAGCGTAACGGCACGATACATGGCTCCCGTGTCGATGAAGATGTAGCCAAGCTGTGCGGCAATAGCCTTTGCAAAGGTACTTTTGCCACACGACGAGAATCCATCGATGGCAATTATTATCTTTTTCTTGTTCTCCATTACTTTGGTAAAATGTTAAGAAATGTTGAGAGGATGGTGTAAATACCCAATACCCCAATAACAACGCCCGCTACGTGGTTTATGGTGAGCATATGACGCGGGCGAAAACGACGGCGGAAGTAGTCGATGATAAAGGTGAGCATAATCCACCACCCCATTGCTCCTATCAGGAAGCCCAAAATGGTCACCGCACTGCGCAGCAGCGATGCCATGTCGCTCTGAGTTGACTCCAAACCGACGTTGAACATGGCAAAAAACGCCAGCAAATAAGGTATGACAACCACAAAATTGGCGAGCGTAAAGACAAACATCGACGAGAAATCCTGCCACAGATTGCTCTTACCTGCACGATTGCGACGTATCTGTGGCACGGGATTCTGGAAGAAGATATACACTCCCACAATCACCACAAATATTCCACCCACAACCTGCAGTATAGCACTGTACTCCTCAATCTGTGCCTGAAGCATCGAATAGAAGAAGTAGGCGATAATAGCCATAAGCATATCCGCCACAGCAACACCCGTACCCGACGCCAAGCCCGACTGAAGGTTCTTACTCAACGTACGCTGAATACACAGCACTGCAACGGGACCCACCGTAATTGACGATGCCAAGCCCACACCTACGCCTCGCAACAATATGTCGATTGTACTTACTAACATGCAACTCTTATTTACGCCGCAAAGTTAGGAATTTAATATGAAATATTAAGTATCTGTTCCCATTTTTTCGTCATTATACATTTTGGCGAAGTAAAAAACAATATGTGGCGCATTTTTTGCTACGAAACGGCTTCCCGACTATAGATTTGTTAATAAATTATGGAAAACTTTAACACGTCAAGCATTTCTCTGCACTAAACAATTTGTAATTTTGCATGAACCTAAAAAACAACATTGTCTTATGGCTGATTTTCAAAAACAAGGCATCGACATTGAACTTTCAGAGCAGATAGCCGAAGGGAACTACTCCAATCTGGCTATTATCTCTCACTCCACATCGGAGTTTATAATTGACTTCGCAACCATCCTTCCCGGCATACAGAAGGCAAAGGTTAAGAGTCGTGTAATATTAA
>JAFOHD010000052.1 GCA_017421945.1 Alistipes sp.
GTGAATGAGTGTCCTACGGGTGCTATTGTACTCAAGGGTATGGATCCTCTGCCCAAGGAGCCTAAAGTTCCTGCTGCAAAGCCTACTGCAGAGGCATCAAAGCCCGCAACAGAGAATAAAGTGAGTGTTAACGAGCAGAAATAAGGAGATTTATATTATGAAGACATTCCCGTTAGGCGGAGTTCATCCGTCGGATAATAAAAAATGGAGCAATGCCAAGGCCATCGAGGTTTTGGAACTTCCCGATGTCGTAAATATTCCGCTCGGACAACATATCGGTGCCCCCGCTACTGCAAAGGTAGCCAAGGGGGATAAGGTTTTGACTGGACAGTTGATAGCCGAGGCTACAGGATTTATGTCGGCCAACATTCACTCGCCCATCTCGGGTACTGTGACTGCGGTTGATATGCAGCCCAATGGTCAGGGCTTGCGTCAGATGATGATTACCATCAAACGTGAGGGTGATGAGTGGATGCCTGAAATCGACCGCTCGTCGGATATCAAGCGCGAGTGCAACTTGGATTCGGCTGCGATTATCGCTAAAATCAAGGATGCGGGTATCGTAGGTATGGGAGGTGCGACATTCCCCACGCACGTTAAGTTGTCGATACCCAATGGTTGCAAGGCCGAGTACCTTATTATTAATGGTGTAGAGTGTGAGCCTTACCTTACTTCCGACCACCGCACAATGTTGGAGCGTGGCGAAGAGTTGTTAATCGGTGTTGAGATTTTGAAGAAGGCTCTCAATGTTGAGAATGCCATCATCGGCATTGAGAACAATAAACCCGATGCTATTGCTCACTTGAATAAACTCATTAAGGAGAAACAGTTTGCCGTTAAGGTTGAGCCTCTGAAGGTGCAGTATCCGCAGGGTGGTGAGAAGCAACTCATCGCAGCGGTTACAGGCCGTGAGGTGCCACCTCCTCCGGGGTTGCCTATCCACGTTGGTGCAGTTGTTTGCAACGCATCGACTACGGTAGCAATCTACGAGGCAGTGCAGAAGAATAAACCTCTCATTGAGCGTGTAGTAACAATCACAGGTAAGCAGATGACACAACCTCGTAACCTATTGACTCGTATGGGTACGCCCATCAGTAAGTTGGTCGAGATGGGTGGTGGTCTGCCCGAGGGTGATGTCAAGGTAGTGAATGGTGGTCCTATGATGGGACGTGCTATGGTCAATTTGGACTCTCCCGTGACGAAGGGTTGTTCTGGCGTTACCGTGTTTAGTGGCAAGGAGTCGCATAGAGTCGATATGGAGTGCTGTATCAAGTGCGCCAAATGTGTATCGGCTTGTCCTATGGGGCTGGAGCCCTATCTTATCTCGAAGATGTCGAAGAAGCAGATGTGGGATAGTGTCGAGGCCGAGCGCATAACAGATTGTATTGAGTGTGGTTGCTGCCAATATACCTGCCCCGCAGGTTTGCCTCTGTTGGATTACATCCGCTTGGGCAAGCAGACAGTGATGGGTATCATTCGCGCGCGAGCAGCGGCTAATGCTCCTAAAAAATAACGAAAAAAACAGAATTAGATATGGCAAATAAATTTTTTGTTGCACCATCGCCCCACGTGCATAGCGCACAATCTACGCAGTCGTTGATGCGTGATGTGCTTA
>JAFOHD010000053.1 GCA_017421945.1 Alistipes sp.
AAGTGCTGCCCGAGAAAGCAGCACTTTTCTTATATTAAGAGTCTTTACCACTTAAACTTGTAGTCAATTCCTATCACATGGGCGCAAACCTTCTCCAACGACCACTCCTTTATATCGCCATATTTATCCGGGTTGTTAATGTTGGCCTTGTAGCGGGCATTGTAAGACTTGTTGAAATGCACCATATAATAGAACTCCATGCGGTGGTGGTTGTCAATCTTATACTCTGTACCCACCGCCAAACGCACGCGCGGAACGTAGTTCTTGTATGCCAGAGGCTCCTCCTTGAAGTTCTTGACAGGTGCGGGAGAGTTGAGTGTGTGGTATAGCTCCACAAAGGCATAAGGCTCCCAGTGGGGGTTGCGCAGCTTCACCGAGCCCTTCAGGCGGGTACGCAGCGAGAGTGCGGGGTTGGGATGCTCATATTTGTTTATAGAGTCGCCACGGAACTGCACGCGCAGACGCTCACGCAGCGAGAGCTTCACGCGGCCCATGCGCAGAGTACCTGTAACGTCGATGTTCACACGGTGACGAATGCCCCACTCGGCACTCTTAACTCCCGTATTGTTATCGGTCTTGTTGTTGCGCTCGTTCACGAAGCTGTAATCGGCACCCACCTTGAGGAACTGCCACGGCTCGTAGCCTACGCCCACCGTAGATACAATCTTGTCTATATTGCCAAAGTTGTTGTGCAGGCGCAACTGTTCGCTCCAGTTAAAATCCCACTTGTTGCCCAAAGGAATTTCGAGTGCCGCACGGAAACGAGCCTGAACATCGCTCTCCGACGTCTCGGTCAGAGGCATTGGCTGCGCCAAGAGCGTCATGCAGCTCATGATGGCTGCGATGGTCGCAAGAAAACGTAGTCTGAATTTCATATCTGATTCTTTTTAATGGTTAAACAAATTGGTTTGGTTTCGAGATGTGGTCAACGGTGTTTATCTCGCCCGGCGCAAGGTTGTAGTATACCTTCACAAATGCCACGTCACGCAGAAAATCGACATGACCCACCTCCACCTTATTCACCTTGTGGCCGAGGCGCTGCTCGAGGTCGGCGATGAGCTCCTCACGACGGTCGGGGGTGATGAGGGCAATCTTCTCGTAGACAACCAGCTTGGCCGAGGTGTGCTTGAGTAGCAGACGACCCTCCATAATCCATATCAGGCCAAAGATTAGCAGATTGGCGATTATCAGCTCGGCATAGCTGATGTTTAGCGCGAGGCCGTTGATAACCGATGTTGCGATAATCACAAACAGATAGGTCATCTCCCTGACGGGTACCGTCTCGGTTCGGTAACGTATCACGCCAAAGATGGCAAACAGACCGAGCGTCATACCAATCTGAATGTTCACATTCTCCATCAGGAAGATGAGCAGGAACATAGCAGACGAGAACAACATAAAGGTCAAAGCATAGTCCTTGCGCTGGCTCTTGCGATAGTAGCAGTATCTCACGATGAGCCACGCAACGAGCAGGTTGAATGCAAAGCGCATCAAAAGGTGGATAAGGCTCTGTGTGTCACACAACGGCACACCCAAAAAACTGACCTGATTGGCTATTTCGTAGCCAAACTCCTCGGCAATCGAGGGGTCAAACTCCAGAAATTGTTGGTCTTGCTGA
>JAFOHD010000054.1 GCA_017421945.1 Alistipes sp.
CCCAAGCTGCTTCTTCTGCAAAGCCGCTGGCCTCGATCTGGGAGAGAATCTCTGCTTCCATCACATCTGCTTCTTCCGCAGTGACCAAATCTTCGGCAGTCAGATCGATGGAAGTGTACAGATCCATGCTGTCCAGAATGTCCTGCTTGGTGACCTGGAACAACCTCCGCTTAAATTAAAAATAAAAAAATCATTGTGTGATACACAAATATTGCTTTCAAGAAGAGATTTTTTTCGTAAAAATATTATATTTGCAAAGCAAACAGCTACAACCTAATATTTATCACAACCCGCAAAACATGAAGCTACAAAGACTCTTTCTCGCAACCCTACTGCTATTGTGCGTTGCGTGCAACACTGAATCCGACATAGAGAGACTCAACAGCCAGGCTCTTGAAGAGTACAACATCCCCGTACGTCCGGGTTACGAAGGACGCAATCCCTACTGGAATGAGTTTGCGACCAAGTTCACCTACGCTCCAGCCTTTGATTTCAAGGAGGTGGAGGGTGCAGAACATTATCTCTACACCGTAACTCCCAAAGACGGCAACGGAGAGGAATCGTGGACAATGCAGGCCGACAAACCCTACCTCTCGCTTACGCCTATATGGCAACAGATTGAGGTAGGATACGTCACGCTGAAGGTCGAGGCCATGCAGGCAGACAAAGCGATAGCAACGGCAGGCGAGCGTACATTCTTCCGCGACTTCCCATTCAAGGCTCCCTATCACGGTGCCATCCGAGGCTACCGCGAGTCGGCACTGCTTGCGCTGCTGCACATACACAACATGCGACCCATGCAGAGCTGGGAAACTGCGCAGACACCCGACATGTCATACCAGCTCAACACCTACCCCTGCAAAATCATCGGCTCAACGATAAGCCTTGAGGTGCTGCTGGCAAAGCTCTGCCCCGAACTCAAGGACGATGCCCTGCTCATTGCCGAGAATGCAGCCCGCTTCCTGATAGCCGAGAGTCGTGCCGAGGGCGACCCTTTAGCTTTCTTCCCGCCCACCTACTACGGCAACTATATCACCTCGGGAGCCGCACGCAACAAAGGCAAGACAATGACCATGGAGGCACTCACCGCAGCAAATGCCTTCCTCGACCTGTATGACCTAACACAAAAACAGGAGTACTACGACCGCGCCATAAACATCACCAACACCTATGCCCGCCTGCAAGCCGAGGATGGCTCGCTGCCCATCAAGATGGACTTCGCAACGGGCGAGCCCGTGAACGAGGTGAAGGCGTTGTTGCACCCCCTGCTTGACCACCTGCAACGCCTTGAGCAACAATATGGAGTCACCGACTATGCCGAAATGCTCACAAAAGCCGAGCAATGGATGCAGCAGCATACACTCTCAAGCTTCGACATGACGGGGCAGTTTGAGGATGGCACCGTGCTGGGACTCAAGCCCTACGAGAACCTCACCAACTGCACCGCAGCCCCCTATGCGACATATCTTTTGGGCAAGAGCGACACATCGAAACAGGAACTCAGCGATGCCATCGACCTGATTCGTTTCAGCGAGGACCAGTTCGTGTTTTGGGACACCATATACAAGCATCACGGCATAAAGATATACCACACGCCATGTGTCATGGAGCAGTACAAATACATGATGCCCATTGACCATAGCGCATGCAACGTGGCAAATGCGTGGCTCTCGCTATATGAGGAGACGGGCGACGAGCTTGCCCTGATGAAGGCGAAGGCTCTGATTGACAACATCACCATCCTGCAAAATGCCAACACGGGAATGATTCCCACTTTCTGGCGCAACTTCTTCACGGGCGAGGATTGGATTAACTGCACACTGCTCTCGATTCAGACCCTGTTACGCATGGAGGAGATAGAAATAGAATAAGAAAATGCTGCACCCCTCGGGATGCAGCATTTTTCTTTCTACGGCCTGAACCATCAAGGCAGGTAAACCTCGTCACGAGGTAGCTTCTTGTCAAGATTGGCAGTACCCAGCACCATGATGGCAAGGGCTGTGGCCGCCTGCTCCTGATACTCGGCGATGCTCTTCTGATAGGTATCACGCTCGGTGTGCCAAATCTCGTGATATTCAAAGCCATAGCCCATAGGGTCCTGCCACTCATACATCTGCAAGGTAGGGATTCCCTTCACAGCAAATGACGAAGCGTCGTTGCCTCCAAGTCGTGTAGGCAGCTTGCGGGGCTTCAGCTCCTGAATCTTGAACTCATATTGGGGATAGAGCTCACGTATAGGCTCCGAAATCTTCTCATACTCCTTCACAAGCGACTTGGGAGCCGAAAAACCCAAGTATGGCAATGGGCCTCCATCGCGGTTGAACATATTGGAAATCTTGTCGTGCATCTCGGGGTGAGCCTTGAGCCACGCCTGCGAGCCGAGCAGGCCGAACTCCTCGGCAGCAAAAAGTATGAAGATGATGCTGCGCTCGGGCTTTGCTCCCGACTCTGCAATCATGCGCGCAGCCTCCATCACTGCCGACACTCCCGAGCCACAATCCACGCCGCCCGTAGCCACATCAAAGGCATCGATATGCGCACCCACGACAACATACTCATCGGGATACTTCGAACCCTTCATCGTAGCCACCACATTGTTGTAGGCCACAGGGCCCAGCTTGAAATAGTTACGCACATCGAACTCCAACTGCACATTTCTGCGCTCCTTGGCCATGCGGTAGATGTGGTCAAACTGATGCTCGTCAAGGATGATGTTTGGCACCGTAGGCAGCGAGTCAAAAGGTATCTTCTCGCCTATCACATCGCGGTCATACAACGCACAGATGGGCACCGAGCCCTTCTGCACAAAACCCAGAACGCCGGCCTCGACCATCTGGTTGTAGAACAGTGGCGCAGTGTCGTCATCAATATGTTTCTTCTCGCCATCCTCGCCCGCATGCTCACGATTCCACTTCTCGGCCTCGGCATTGCTTGCAATAATCTTCTCACGCAGCGCGTCCCACTTCTTGCCGTAGCCAAACGACCAGCCACGGTTATGACCATTGAGCAGCACCCACGAACCTTTGAGCTGATGCTTCACTCGGTTCACCTGCTCCTGCGTGCGGGGCTCAATCACCACATGGCCTCGCTGCGGTCCCTTTGTGCCGGCGGTGAAGGATGGTGTGGCAAAGTGCAAGTGCATATTCTCCTCACCTGTCATCTGACCCCACCAGCCGCCACGGTTGAAACCCACGCTCAACTCGCCCGCCTTCTCAAGGTGTACCTCATAGCCCCACTCCTCGAAGCAACGCATAGCCCACTCCGAGGCGTTGTCGCAGGCATCGGAACCTGCGGGACGACCGCCAAAACGGTTGCACAAGATGTCAAGATGCTGCATAGTGCGGTTGTCCTCACGCGCCATGAGCATAATCTTCTTCACGGCAGCACTCTGTCCCCAGCCGAACATAGGGAGTAGCATGAGTGCTAAAATAAGTAGCTTCTTCACTCCTCTAACCTTGTTTGTATAATCAAAAAAAGTGGTTGTCCGAATCCAGACAACCACCTGAACTGTATTTCACTCCTTATTTCTTCTGCTGCTTCTGCCAAATCAAAGCCGAAGAGCCGAGGATAGCGGCATTCTCGCCCTCAATACCCGATGGGAGCAAGTCCACCTTGTTCTTGAACGTTGCGAGCATATTCTCCTCCATGTACCACTTTGTAGGCTCGAAGATATGCTTGCCGGCCTTTGCCAGACCACCAAACAGAATGATAGCCTTTGGTGATGTTGTAGCAACCAGGTCAGCCAAAGCCTTACCCAAAACCTCACCTGTATAGCGGAATGCCTCCTTTGCGATGGCGTCACCCTTGTCGGCAGCCATAGAGAGCATCACAGCCTCAAACTTTGAGTATGGGGTATCACGCAACTCACTATCGCAGTTCATCTTGGCCATAAGCTCAAAAGCTGTACGCTTGATACCCGTAGCTGATGCGTAAGCCTCCAGACAACCACGGCGACCGCAACCGCACTCACGACCTGTAGCACGGCTGTCAACCATAATATGGCCATACTCGCCCGCGAAACCATCGTGGCCGTAAATCATCTCGCCGTTGCTCACGATACCCGAGCCCAGACCCGTACCGAGAGTGATAACCACATAGTCGTCCATACCCTTGGCATTACCGAACACACCCTCGCCGATAGCTGCTGCGTTGGCGTCGTTTGTAATCAACACCTCAACACCTGGGAAATACTTCTTCACGTCATCTACAAAGTAGAACATGCGGCGGCTCTCGTCTGGATTTGGCTCATCGTCACGGAACTTCCACAGGTTGGCAGGAGTCTCGATTGTACCCTTGTGATAGTTGGCATTAGGCGCACCGATACCGATACCTATCAACTCAAAATCAAAAGATACGCTGCTGATAAGAGCCTTCATCGACTCGCACAAGGTCTTTACATATGCCTCGTAGTCGTCAAACTTCTTATATCTCTCGGTAGAGATTGCAGACTCACAGAAGATGGTACCCTCCTCATCAACCAGACCAAACGCAGTGTTTGTTCCGCCGATGTCGATACCCATAGCTAACTTTTTCATACTCGTTTTAGATTCTTTATTGTTAAAATTAAATGTTTATTACATGTTGGGAAGTCAAAGTTAATGATAAAATTCTTTTTCTTCAAACTTTTTCGTAAATTTGGGGCATTAACACCCAAAAAATGCACTACCGATGAAAAGCAACGACGAAATTCTGACTCTTTTTGAGAACTATCTTGCTCAAATGCAGCTTCCTGAAGAACCACAACTCCTGTACCAACCTATCATATATGCTATGTCGGCTGGTGGCAAGCGCATACGTCCTACACTGTTGCTGCTGTGTTGCGATGCCTTTGGCGGCGATGTACGTGAGGCCATGTCGGCAGCTGCGGCGGTAGAGATGTTTCACAATTTCACACTGCTGCACGACGACATCATGGACAACGCCATGGTACGCCGCGGCAAGCCCTCGGTCTATGCCGAGTGGGGCGAGAATGTGGCTATCCTCTCGGGCGATGCCATGATGATTTACGCCTACAAATTGTTGCGCAACGTACCCGACGAGAAGCTGCCTCGTATCCTGAGTATCTTCTCCGAGATGGCATTGCAGGTGTGCGAGGGTCAGCAATATGACATGGATTTCGAGCAGTTGCAGAAGGTGTCGGTGGCCGAGTACATGAACATGATTGAACTCAAGACATCGGTGTTGCTGGCAGGCGCGGCAATGATTGGCGCGCTCATGGGAGATGCCTCAGAGGAAGATGCCCGCAAGATTTACCGCTATGCTTTGGAGTTGGGTCTGGCATTCCAGTTGCAGGATGACCTGCTCGACAGCTACGGCTCGGAGCAGACGCTGGGCAAGCGCATAGGTGGTGACATTCTGGAGGGCAAGAAAACATGCCTGATGCTCAACGCCATGAGTCACGCCTCGGAGCAGGACCGCGAGATATTGCGCACCACACATCTTGATGCCACACTAACAGACCAGGAGAAGATTGCCCGCGTGAAAGCGGTATATGACCGCTACGACATTCCACGCATAATAAACCAGCAGATTACAACACGCTTCGACAGGGCGTTGTCGATACTTACAACACTTGACATTACCCAGGAGCGCACCACCCACCTCAAGACATTTGCCGAAAACCTGATGGGCAGAGAGAAGTAGGCATGGGGATTCAGAATTGATTTGAAGAATGGCGCATGCCATAGGCTGAAACTACATTAAAAAGTTGTAACGGTAACACAACAGAAACGATAATATGAAACGAACCGATATTGAAATCATGGCTCCCGTGGGTTGTATGGAGTCGCTGCACGCAGCCATTGCGGCGGGTGCCGATGCCATCTACTTTGGTGTGGGAGTGCTGAATATGCGTGCCAAGTCGGCGGTGAATTTCACCCTTGACGACTTGGCCACCATCGTTCAGATTGCCCATGCGGCAGGAGTCAAGACCTACCTCACGGTGAACACAATACTCTATGACAATGAGATGGATGCCGTGCATGAGGTCATCGACCGAGCAGTCAAGGAGGGCATCGACGCTGTCATTGCAGCCGATGTGGCAGCCATCATGTATTGTCGCAAGGTGGGCATGGAGGTGCATATCTCCACCCAATGCAACATCTCGAACATCGAGGCCGCCGAGTTCTATGCCCAGTGGGCCGATGTGGTGGTGCTGGCACGCGAGTTGAGCCTTGAGCAGATTGCCGCCATCTCCGAGGAGATTGAGCGCAGGGATGTGCGTGGTCCCCGAGGAGAGCGTCTGCGCATCGAAATGTTTGCCCACGGAGCGCTGTGCATGGCAATCTCGGGCAAGTGCTACCTGAGCGAGCATGAGGAACACTGCTCAGCCAACCGAGGTGCCTGCCGACAGATATGTCGCCGCCGCTACATACTCACCGACGAGCAGACAGGCCACCAGCTGGCAACCGACGGCCGTTACATACTCTCGCCCAAGGATTTATGCACGATAGACTTCCTCGACAAATTCATCGCAGCAGGTGTGCGTGTGCTGAAGATTGAGGGTCGCGCACGTGGCGCCGAGTATGTGAAGCGAGTGGTGGAGTCGTACGATGCTGCACTGCGGGCCATGGAGCGTGGCGAGTACAATCTTGAATATGCCACCACCCTTAAGGAGCGTTTATCGACGGTCTTTAACCGAGGTTTCTGGGGCGGCTACTACGCAGGACGTCCCATGGCCGAGCACACCGAGCATTACGGTTCATCGGCCACCGAGCGCAAGGTGTATGTGGGTAAGGTGACCAACTTCTTCAAGAAGATTTCGGTTGCCGAGGTATTGACCGAGGCCGACACAATCTCGGAGGGTGACAACCTGGTGTGGATGGGTGAAACCACAGGCGTTGTAGAGCAGCGTGCCGAAGGGCTTACCCTGCACGAAAAGGTTGTGCAGCAGATTCCAAAGGGCGTATATTGCTCTATAAAGGTGCCCGAGCTGGTGCGCCGAGGCGACAAACTCTACAAGATGGTACCTGCCGCCGAAGCGACTCATTAGCGAGCAGAGAGGCTCAAAAAAAAGATAACGAAATAAAAATTAAAACCTAAATAGCTATGTTCAGTAAAGAGATTTATATTGCGCGCCGCCGTGAGCTGTGCAGCCGCATTGGCCGAGGCATGATACTTCTGCCAGGCAATGTTGAGTCACCACTCAACTACCCCAACAACACCTACCACTTCCGTCAGGACTCTACATTCATGTACTTCTTCGGCCACAACGTGCCAGCACTTGCGGCTACAATCGACGCCGAGACGGGCGTGGCAACGCTCTATGGTGACGACTTCACCGTGGACGACATCATATGGATGGGACCACAGCCCACAATCGCCGACTTCGCGCTTGAAGTGGGAGCCGACGCAGCAAAACCCATGGCGCAGTTGCAGTGCGACATAGCAGCTGCCATTCTGAAGGGCCGAGAGGTGCATTACCTGCCACCATATCGTGGCGAGACAAAGCTCATGCTCTCGGATTTGCTCGGCATAAGCCCTGCGATGCTGCACGCACGCAAGTCGGTGGATTTGCTCTTTGCCGTGGCGGAGATGCGCGAGAAGAAGTCGGCCGAGGAGATTGCTGCTCTGGAGGAGGCCTTTGAGATTGGCTACCAGATGCACACCACAGCCATGCTCAACACACGCCCCGGACGCTCGGAGCATGAGGTGGCAGGCATGGTTGATGGCATGGCACTGCGCTATGGCACAGGCACGTCGTTTACCACCATCCTCTCGCAGCATGGCGAGGTGCTTCACAACCACGACCACTCGGGCATCATGGAGCAGGGACGTCTGCTGCTGTGCGATGCCGGAGGTGAGCATGTGAACGGTTATGTTTCGGACCACACTCGCACCTTCCCCGTGGGCGGTAAGTTCACGCAGAAGCAGAAGGATGTGTACAACATCGTTCTGGCGGCTCATGACACCGCTGCCCAGGCTCTGCGCCCTGGCATGATGTACAGCGAGCTCTCGGATGTTGCTTCACGCACGTTGCTTGAGGGACTGAAGGGGCTGGATTTGGTACGCGGCTCGGTGGATGATGCTCTGGCCGCAGGTGCAGCATATCTATTCATGCCTCACGGCCTTGGTCACGGCATAGGCCTGGATGTTCACGACTGCGAGAACATAGGCGAGCGTTCATTCTCGTTTGAGCCTCTGGCCGAGCGCGCCAAGGCATCGGCCTGCTGCATCACACGTCAGTGGTGGCGACTTATGCCGGGCACAGTACTCTCGGACGAGCCGGGTATCTACTTCGTGCCAGCCTTAATCGACAAGATGGAGGCCGAGGGCAAGTTCAGCGGCATTGTAAACTACGAGAAGCTGAAGGAGTACCGCGACTTTGGAGGCATACGCCTCGAGGATGACCTCATCGTTATAGAGAGCGGTTGCAAGATTATTGGCGACAAGACCATCCCTATCACCGTGGAGGATGTCGAAGCAATAGTAGGACAGAACTAATATGGATACACTCTATCTCTTCCCCACGGCCGAGGAGGCTGTGGGGTTGTTGGCATGGCGTGCCGACCTTGAGCCCAAGGTGGGTATCATAGGCGTGGGCATGGCCGAGGCTGCCGCCGAAGCAGCACGCCTTATCACCCTGCATCACCCACGGCGAGTGGTGCTGTGTGGCATTGCGGGGGCATGCGGCCTCGACCTTAGGGTGGGCGACGTCGTGCAGGTTGAGAGTGATAGAGTGGCGGGGCTACCCGAGCGTTACAGCGTGGAGTACCGTAGTCTGGAAATCGAGGGGCTCAGGAGAGTTGAGTCGCTGAGTGTCAGTGGTACGGGCGAGAGCCGCACCGATGATGCGGAGCACACGCTTCCGCTCATTGAGCAGATGGAGGGTGCTGCGGTGGCGGCCGTATGCCGAAAGTTGGGTGTGGAGGAGTATTACCACCTGCGGGCTATATCCAACCACATTGACACACCCTTTTCCGAGTGGCGCATTGCCCAGGCCGTGGAGGCGTTGGGAACATTCGTTGCCAAGTTGGAATTTTAGAACAAAAACCAACCTTTATATGAAGAAACTGTTATCCCTTATCATCGCACTTGTGGCGGGTTGTAGCGTAATAGCGGCGGCGACAATCTCGCCCGCAGAGCTCAGGTGCGAATATGAGAAATCGCCTCTGCTGGAGCGTCAGAATCCACGCCTGCAATGGATTAACCTCAATCCCAAGCTAAAGCAGGGAGCACGACAAACGGCATACCGCATACGTGTAGCCACCACGCCCGAGGGTTTCAACGATGCGGTGTGGGATACGGGCAAGGTATATTCATCACAATCGACATTTGTAAGCTACAAGGGCGAGCCGCTCCGCTCACGCACCTCATACTGGTGGCAGGTGATGGTGTGGGACGAAAATGATGAACCCTCGGCATGGAGCGAGGTGGCGCATTGGCACATGGGCATAATGGATGAGCATGAGTGGCAGGGCAAGTGGATAGGCGCACCATGGCAGGGCGAGCAGTCGTATGACTCACGCGGCACAATGGAGTTTGAGCCCGCCCCGCTGCTACGCAAGGAGTTCAGGGTAAGGAAGGGTCTTAGGTCGGCACGTTACTACGGCACGGGCCTGGGTTATCACGAACTCTACCTCAACGGTGAGCGCGTGGGTGAAGATTATCTCTCGCCAAACCAGACCAACTACTCGCTGCGCCCGGAACTGCAAAACAGAGGCATCGTGGTGACCGACCCATTCCACGAATACACCGTAATGTACCTCTCGCACGACTTCACTTCGCGCCTCAAGGAGGGCGACAACGCCATTGGAGTAATTCTGGGCGATGGGTACTACAACATCTCACGCCACTGGGTGCAGGGCTATGGCACGCCTCGTTTCATAGGACAAATAGAGCTTGAGTATGAGGATGGCTCTGTCGATGTGATTGCCTCGGATGAGAGCTGGCGCGCCGAGCGCAGTGCAATCACCCGCAACCAAATTTATTATGGCGAGTGTTACGATGCACGTCTTGAGCACGATGGCTGGAGCAAGGCGGGATATGATGACTCTACGTGGCAGGCCGCAGCACTGAAGTCTGCACCTAAAGGCAAGCTCATTCCTCAAAACGGCCCCTCTGACCGCATCACCGAGCGTTTCGCTCCTGTGAAACTCTCAAGGCGTGAGGATGGTGTCATACACGTGAAGTTCCCTGTGGAGGTGTCGGGCTGGGTGGCACTGAAGAATATCAACGCCAAGCAGGGTCAGCAGATATCGATAAAATATTTGAGCGAGTCGCCGGGCAATGGCGACAACATCTACATAGCGAAGGGCTCGGGCGACGAGTCTTATCACGCACGTTTCACGTGGTTTGTATTCTCCGAGGTGGAGATTACGGGCCTTGACAATCTCACCGCCGAGCAGATAGAGGCGCACGCTGTGAACTCAGCGGTGGAGCGCGCGGGAGAATTTAAGACCTCCAACCCCCTGATAAACCAAATCAACCAGATATGGCAACGCAGCCAGCTCGACAACATGCACGGCTCAATTGCCAGCGACTGTCCCCACCGTGAACGCTCGGCATATACGGGCGACGGTCAGGTGGCGTGCGTGACGGTGATGCACAACTTCGCGGTGCAGAGCTTCTACAACAAGTGGATACGCGACATACGAGGTGCGCAGACCGCCGATGGTTATGTACCCAACGGAGCCCCCTGGCAGCCAGGGTGTGGCGGCGGCGTAGGCTGGGGCGCAGCCATGGAGATTATGCCGTGGGAGTTCTACCGCCATTATGGCGATGTGGAGATGCTGGAGCAGAACTATGAAGCGATGAAAGCTCACGTAAACTGGATGATGACATGGGTGCAGGAGAGTGGAATCATGCACTCGCAAGATGCGCAGCAATGGAAGAACCTGGGCGACTGGCTTCCCCCACGCACATTGCCACGTAACGAGTTGGTACACACCTTCTTCCTGTGGACCTGCGCCGACATAGTATCCAAGACAGCCACACTGCTCGGCCATAGCGACGAGGCATCGCACTTCGCCCGCCTGCGGGACAAGACCGCCACAGCGTTCCATAAGGTGTTCTACGACTCCGCAACGGGCTCGTATGGCAAGCATGGCAGCAATGTGCTGGCACTGAAGATAGGCGTTCCTGCCGAGCGCAAGGCGAAGGTTGTGGAGGCCCTGAAGGCCAACATCGCCGAGGTGAACGACCACCTCGACACGGGCATCGTGGGGACGCGCTACCTGTTTGAGATTTTGTGCGAGAACGGATTGACGGATTTGGCATACAAGATCATAAACCAGCGCGACTTCCCATCATTCGGCTGGTGGATTGAGCAGGGTGCAACGACCACATGGGAGAACTGGAACGGTAACGACTCTCACAACCACCCCATGTTCGGCGGCGGCATAGGCTGGTTCTACCGCGACCTGGCGGGTCTGGAGCCCATAGGGGCGGGTTACTCAACATTCCGTGTGCGCCCCGTGATACCTGAGGCTCTGGAGTGGGTTGAGTATTCTCACCTCACAGCCCATGGCAACATATCCATCAAGTGGCGTAACCTCAAGGGTAAGTTCTCAATGCAGTGTGACGTGCCCGTAGGCACAAGTGCCATCGTATGGGTGCCCTACGCTGCGCAGATGCCAAGGGTGAAGCTCTCTGCCAACGTGCGTGCACTTGGCACAAGGGATGGCTACGCACTCTACCAGGTTGAGTCGGGCCGATATAACTTTAACTCAAAACTTTAGAGGCATGAATCTCAAACTATACATCTCACCCTGCCCCAACGACACCTTCATGTTTGATGCCATGCTGCACGGCAAGGTGGATTGCGAGGGGCTGGAATTTCAGGTGGAGTATCACGACATTGAGCAACTCAACAGCCGCGCCATGGCTGGCGAGGCCGACCTGAGCAAGATAAGCTGCGCCATACTGCCTGCCATCGGGGGCAACTACACACTTCTGGACAGCGGCGCGGCACTGGGCCGAGGCAACGGGCCCCTGCTTGTAAAGCGCAAGGGCTTCGAGGGGGCAATCAAACGCGTGGCCGTACCCGGCGAGTACACCACGGCAAACGCTTTGGTGTCGGGGCTGTTCCCTATGATTGAGGAGCGCACACCCATGCTCTTCTCCTCCATTGCCGAGGCTGTGGAGCGTGGCGACTTCGATGCGGGCGTGCTGATTCACGAGGGTCGCTTCGTATATGAACGCCGCAACCTGGAACTTGTGGCAGACCTGGGCATCGAGTGGGAGCGCATGACCGACATGCCGCTGCCGCTGGGGGGCATTGTCCTGCGCAGGGAGCTGGGCGAGGAACTTAGGCAGAAAGTAGAGCGTGTGCTGCGCCGCAGCATAGAGTATGCCTTCGCCAACCCGACATCATCACGCGACTATGTGAAGGCCCACGCACAGGAGTTGGACGACGACGTCATTGACAAACACATAGCTCTTTTTGTAAACGAATTTTCGCTCTCACTCGGCGAGCAGGGTCGCCAGGCCATTGCATACCTCACGGGCGAAGTGCCCGAATAACCAATAAAGAAGGGTTGCCCCACACAGGGACAACCCTTTTTCATAGCAAATACTATAAGCCGAGTTCTGTACTCACTTGCGTGAGCCTCTATCATTTATCTACGGCTGCGGTCACCCGCAGTCTCCAGCAACCTACCCCCCGACATTGGACGAGCAACCCTTAATTGTCGGTATACATGGTCTTGCAACCCGTAAGGCGTACTGCCAGACGACATTGCTGCCGCTGCGGTGGGCTCTTACCCCACCTTTTCACCCTTACCCAGGCAGAGTGATGAAAGTTGCCTTTCACACTCGCCCAGGCGGTTATTTTCTGTTACACTACTACACCCTCACAAGCGTCGAGCCGTTAACTCGTACGGTGCTCTGCGTTGCTCGGACTTTCCTCTCCCCCAAAAAGGGGCAGCGATAGAGCGTACTTGCTATTTTCCTGTGCGCAGAGGGTTATTTACCCTCCACACGCTTTATATCCTTGATACGCAACTGCGTAGTTACCGTACCACGGTAGTGGTTCTCAACAATCTGGTAGCAGACATCAACGGGACGTCCTCCACGTATCCACTCATAGTGTGTGGGCTGCTGGAATGCAATGGTAGGGATTGACGTATTGGGCTTCTGACGCTGCGCCAAATCCATACGCAAATGCTCCATATCGGCACCCACAAGCTTGGGCTCACCATGCGCACTCACACCCTGTGTGACAAAGACCGGAGCTGTGTTTCCAGGGCCAAAAGGCTGGAAGCTGTTGAGCTGGCGATGGAACTGCGGAGTGATGTCGGAGAACAACAACTCACTGTCAATATCCACCTGTGGCACCAGAATCTGCGGATCGATATGCTCCTCAACATAGTCGTTGAAACGCTTGGTGAACGCCTCAACATTCTCGGGGAGCATGGTGAGTCCTGCGGCATACATGTGACCACCGAAGTTCTCAAGCAGGTCGGAGCATGACTCCACAGCCTGATACAAATCGAAGCCCTGCACCGAGCGAGCCGAGCCTGTAACGAAACCATTGCTCATGGTCAGCACCACCGTAGGACGGTAGTAGGTCTCGATGAGGCGCGAAGCCACGATGCCGACAATACCTTTCATCCACTTGGGATTGTAGATTACGGTGCTCTTCATAGCCTTGAGCTGCGGATTGGACTCAATGTAGTCGTGAGCCTCCTGCGTGACGCTACGGTCAATATCCTTACGCTCCTGATTGTAGTTGTCAATAACATTACAGAACTCCTGCGCCAGCTTCTCATTACCCTCAACAAGAAGCTCCACGGCAGCAAAACCTCCACTCGGAGCGGCATTCTCATCATTCTCATCCATACGCATACGCCCTGCGGCATTGATGCGCGGACCAATCTTGAAGACAATGTCGTCGATGGTGATGTTGTGACGGTCAAGACCACAAATCTTGATTATCGACAACAGTCCCGACGAAGGCTCGCGGTTGAGTCGCTCCAGACCATAGTAGGCAAGGATGCGGTTCTCGCCCGTCAAGGGCACAATGTCAGACGCAATACTCACTACAAGCAAATCCAGCAGATGCTCAATATCCTTGAATGGGATACCGTGCTTCTGGGCATACGCCTGCACGAGTTTGAATCCTACGCCGCAACCCGACAACTCATTGAAAGGATAGTTGCAGTCGTTGCGCTTGGGATCCAGAACAGCTACGGCAGCAGGAATCTCCTCTGCCGGAAGATGGTGGTCGCAGATAATGAAATCCACGCCCTTTTCCTTCGCATAAACAACCTTCTCTACGGCTTTTATTCCGCAATCGAGAGCTATCGCCAGCGTAACACCCTTGCGGGCTGCGAAGTCGATACCCTTGACCGAAATGCCGTAACCGTCGTTATAACGATC